>CAMZIO010000019.1 GCA_947307255.1 uncultured Clostridia bacterium
TCTGGTCGATGACCTGGTGGTCATAGGCCTTGAGACGAATGCGAATCATTTCTTTAGCCATTGTGTCTGTTCCTCCATGTTTTGTACGGTTTTCTTTGCTTGTGTCGAAGCCGTACGGTGAGACTTTTTCTTATACGCTTATCCGTGCGTATCATTCCGGCTCACGAAAAAACCGGCGCGATTTACGGCCGGTTCCACACATGGCGCAGCGATCTACGCAACGTATAGATACTTGTCTCAGCCGCCCGATTTTCGGACATACTCCCCGGAAGTTACCTCGGTTTGCCGAGCAATCTCCCGGTTCATCGCAATCTGTTCGCGCACTGGGCAGGATAGTCCCAATCGCGGACCTGCTAATAATACAAGAAAAGGCGGCGTCTGTCAAGGAAAAATTTTTATTTTTTCTATAAAATTTTCGCTGAATTTTTGTTCACTTTGCCACAGACTTTTTTTGCTTTTCGGCATTTTCCCAGATTACCACCATATATTGGATTGATCTGCAAAAAGGAGGTCTGCATATGGCGATGGCCCGGCTTTGGACGGGAATGGTCGTCCTGTCGTTTTTCTTTGCCGCGCTGAGCGGAAATCTTTCTCTGCTCGGCCCGGCGGCGCTGGAGGGAGCCAGCGCCGCGGTGCAGCTTTGCATCTCGATGGCGGGGATCCTGTGCCTTTGGTCGGGCGTGATGGAGCTGATGAATCAGTGCGGGCTTTCTTCCCTGCTTGCGCGCGCATTCCGTCCGCTGCTGCGCCGGCTTCTGCCGCAAAGCAGCCGGGACCCCGAAGTCCTCGCCGCCGTATCGGCAAACCTGTCGGCCAATATGCTGGGGCTGGGCAATGCGGCGACGCCGCTGGGCATCCGCGCCTGCCGTGCCATGGCGCGCGGCTGCGGCGGCGTGGCTTCGGACGATTTATGCCTGCTGGTGGTGCTCAACACCGCCTCGATCCAGCTTCTGCCCACCACCGTTGCCGGGGTGCGCGGCGCGCTGGGCGCCGCCGACCCGTTTGATATCCTGCCCGCCGTGTGGCTGACCTCACTCGTCTCGCTGGCCGCGGGGCTGGCAGCCGCGAAGCTGCTCGCCCGCCTGTACCCCTAATCTGCAAAACGGAGGCGCCTATGTCCCTGTCCACGCTGATCGTTCCCGCACTTTTGTGCGCCACCGCCGTATTTGCCATGCGCCGCCGGGTGGACGCCTACGCCGCGCTGTGCCGCGGCGCGGAGGAAGGGCTGTCCGCTCTGGTACGTATTTTCCCCTCGCTCGTTGCGCTGCTCACGGCGGTATACCTGTTTCGCGCCTCCGGCGCAACGGCGTTTCTCGGCCGCGCGCTCTCCCCCGTGCTGACGCTGCTCGGCATCCCCCCGGAGACGGCGCCGCTGCTGCTGATCCGCCCGATCTCCGGCAGCGGCGCGTTGGCCGTGGGCAGCGAGCTGATGGAAACCTACGGACCTGACTCCCACATCGGCCGCGTGGCGGCGGTCATGCTCGGCTCCAGTGAAACGACGTTTTACACCGTCGCCGTCTATTTCGGCGCCGCCGGCATCCGCAAAACGCGCCACACGATTCCCGCCGCTCTCTGCGCCGACCTTACCATGTTTTTCACGTCGGCGCTCGCCGTGCGCGTGCTGTTCGGCTCATGAAAAACAGCCCGGAAAACCGGGCTGCCGATCACGTCTTTGCTCGTATATGAATCTTGAAGCAGTTGCGCCCCGTCAAGTGGTGATCCACCGCAATCTGATAGCGGATCTCCAGAACTCCGCCGTGCGCGGAGATCTTTGCGCGCAGCGACTCGGTATGCACGTCCACCGTCAACGTGCCGAATTCCATCTCATACAATGAAGTGTGCGCCAGCCCCTCCTCAAAGATCATCTCGGAGTTGACGCTGCCGCTGCGCCGGAGCACCACTCGCTCAGGCCGGATCGCAAAGGTCGTTACCGTACCGGCCATACCGGTCAGCTCGCTCTCCTCGTAGGCGACAAGCCAGCCCTCCTCCGTTCTCTCCAACGTACCGAGGGTGGTCAGTTCCGTCTCATCCGGGTCTGCCCCGTCAAAATACTGCTCCCCGCGCACGGTGATCCAGGCTTCCTGTTTCATTCTTCTCTCCCCCGTTTGGAATACCGGCTCATTATACTACACCCACGAAAGGCAGACAAGCAATTTCTTGCTTTTTGCCTGTTTTTACTATGGCAATTTGTCATCCGCCCTGCTATAATCGTAACAGGTAATCTTTTCGACAGGAGGCGTGCGTATGGAAATCAAACTGACGGAAAAGCAATTCCGCCGTCTTCTTGATTTGGTTTATATCGGCAACTGGGTGCTCAACTCCACCCGCGGGGAGGACCGCATCCGCGAATACGACGACGTGGAGAGCGCGGTGTTTGCACACTGCCTGGATCACGACATGATCCCGCTGGTGGAGTCCTACCGCGGAGAGCTGATCCCCTCCCGTGCCTTTGCCGAGGGCGGCATTCACGAGGCCATCATGGCCTACGAGGACACGATGTTCTTTGAGATTCTTGCGCAGGAGCTGGCGCTGCGGGACATGGACAGCGACGAGCCGACCCCTGAAAACTACGACGAGCTGCGCGAGCGCATGGACGTATACCTCGGTGAATTTGAACAGCACGGCACGGATCACGTTACGGTCGATCTGTAACGCATACTGCACTGAAACATGGGAAGAGCGCGCTGCATTTTGCAGCGCGCTCTTCCCATTCCCGCTCAGGAAACCGTAATGTGAATATCGCCGCTGACCGTCTCCGCACGGCAGACGCCCGCATCCTCCCGTCCATAGGGAACGTCTACGGAGCCGCTGACCGTCTCCGTGCTGAAGCGCTTGGTCTCGCGCAGGTTTGCGCTGATATCCCCACTGACCGACGCAAGGCGGATCTCCCCGCCGTCGCAGGCGGCGAGCGCGATATCGCCGCTCACCGTCTCGCAGGACAATGTATCGGCTGCGATCCCCTCCGTCAGCTCGATCTTGCCGCTGAAGCTGTTGAGCTTCAACGCATCGGCGCGCAGCGCCTGCGCTGTGATAGCCCCGCTCGTCGTCGTAAGCTCCATCGCCCCGGCGGTAATCCCCTCCGTCAGTCTGATGTCGCCGCTGACCGTCAGCGCACACAGCTTTTCATATGCCGCCTCCGGCAGATACAGTCTGGTTTCTCCGGCGCCCGCGTCGCTGTGAGGCCACCACACGAGGTTTATGCGGTTTTTGCGCACCTTGCGCGATACCCGCAGCGTCCCGTTTTCCACCCGGATCTCCAGCGGTTCCCTCTCCGTCTGCCGATAGGCGATACGGCAAATTCCGTCCGGCGCAGGCAGGATCTCCACGTCCGCGGAAATTTCCTGCAGGTCTATGCTTTTCACCGTCTCCCGGATGCTCTCTTCGCAGTCCTCATACTGTCCTCTGTCCTTTATCTGGACGGAAAACCCGCCCAGCAGCCCGCCGATCAGCCAGAGTGTCAGCCCCAGCGCCAGCGTAATCCCCGCTGCAATCGCCGTTATCCGCAGCGCCTTACTCATACCTCCACCTCCTGCTCAAGTACATCGGCGTCATACGCGCCGGATTCTCTTTTCAAAAAACATCTGCGCAGCAAGCGCATTCCCCCCTTGGCCAGATATCCGCCCAGCTTCCACGCTGCCAGGCACAAAAGCACCCCCGCGCCGATGGATGCAAGGCAGATCCCTATGATCATCAGCATATTGCCGCTGGCGCAGAAGAAGAACGCCACGCCGCTGATCACCAGGCTAACCGCAAAGGCAATCAGCGCCAGCACCAGTGAGCACAGCGCCAAAATCAGGGAGAATACTACTGCCGGCGCAGCCGCCAGCAGGGGCAGCCATAGCGGCGCACCCAGAATCAGCAGCACGATCTCCCACAGGCGCAGCCTGCGCTTGGGGCGGATGCGCTCTTTCACAAGCGTCGAAATCGGAATCTCCGCAAGGATCTGTTCCGCAATTTCCTCCGGCGAACCAAGCTGTGCAATCGCCTCCCCCTCGGTCATGCCGTCCTCCACGCGGTCGGCAATCATCGCCCGATAGTCCTCGATACAGCGTTCCCGTTCCGCTTCCGGCAGTGCGAAAAGCTGCTTGCGCAGCAGTTGCAGGAATAATTCTTGGTTCATGTCTCTCTCCCCCTGTTCACGATGAAGTCATGGATTGCCTGCAGCTCGATCCAGTCGGCGTCGAACTGTGCAAGGCGCTGTTGCCCCAACGGCGTGATATGGTAATACTTGCGAAGTCTGCCGTTGTGCTCCACCGAACGCACCGTCAGACACTTGGCCGCCTCCAGCCTCCGCAGGATCGGGTAGAGCGTCGATTCCGACAAGGCGACGTAGGGCGCCATATCCTTGACGATCTGATATCCGTAGGAATCCTCCTCCGCGATCGCCTTCAATACGCACAGGTCCAGAAGACCGCGTTTCAATTGCACATCCATCAAATACCCCCTTTCGCAGTATACTATACATCAAATAGTATACTGTGTCAAGGAGTATTTTCACTTTTTGTGCGGCCGCCGCGGAAGCATCCTCTGCCCGCGCCCTGCCCATGCATACAAAAAGCGTCGGCCTCCCCGTTCCGGGGTTGCCGACGCTTTTCGTTTTGACCGGGGCGCAGCCGAACTGCGCCGTTAACTTTTGATGGCCTTGGTCGTCCACCTGTTGCTGCGATAGCGCAGCAGGAAAACCGCACTGCGCACGCTCCAGTCCAGGATCGCGTGGGCCACCCACACGCCGACCACGCCAAAGCCCATCTGCTTGCCCAATATGTACGCGAACAGCACGCGGCACAGCCACATCGTCAGCATACTCAGCAGCATGGTATACTGCGCGTCTCCCGAAGCGCGCAAAAAGTTTGGCAGCATGAACGAGGGCATCCACAGGAAAATCGAGGCAATCCCGTGGATCAGCGCCACCGTGATCGCCAGGCGCTCCGCCTCAGGGGAAACGTCGTACACGCGCAGAATAGGTCCCAGCAGGGCGATGATGGTCAGATTGACCGCCGCCATGAGCGCATAGGCGACCTTGGCCAGCTTTTTGAGATAATAGCGCGCCTGATCGTAATCCCCCGCGCCGACGCACTGGCTGATCAACGTGGTCAGCCCCAGGTTGATCGCCTGGCCGGAAAAGATGTGGAAATTGCCCAGCGTGTTGCCGATCGCGTTGGCCACGATGGATGCCGTTCCGAACGTGGAGATCAGGCTGAAGAGGATCAGCCGTCCCAGATGGAACATTCCGTTTTCCACACCGCTGGGAATACCAATATAAAATATATTCTTCATCAGCCGCGGATGGAGCCGGAAGGCCCGCAGGTTCGACAGATGCAGCGCCAGCTTTTTGTTGCACAGCATCCCCAGGATCACCGCCGCCGCGGTATAGCGCGCAACCAGCGTCGGGAGCGCAACGCCCGCCACGTCCATATGCAGCCCGAAGATCAACAGCGCGTTGCCCGAAACGTTGATCGCGTTCATCAGCAGCGAAACCTTGAGCGTAACGTCGGAGCGCTCCATCGTGCGGAAGATGGCTGCGCCGCCGTTGTAGAGCGCAATGGCCGGGATCGACGCCATGACGATGGCGTAGTAGGTATCCGTCGCCGCCATGACGTCCGGCTCGATCGCGCCGAAGACCGTGGCAAGCACCCACGTTTTGAAAAGATACAGCAGCGACGTAACCAGCAGCGATGTAACCAGCAGCAGCACCATCAGCTGCTGGCCCGCGTTGCAGGCGTTTTCTGTCTCCCGCCTGCCGATATACTGCCCGGCCACCACCGCGCCGCCCGCGGCCATGGCGGAAAAAATATAGATCATCAAATTGCTGATCGAATCCACCAGCGACACCGCTGAAATGGCGGCGTCGCCCACGGTGGCGACCATCAGCGAATCGGCAAGGCCCACCGTAATCGCCAGGAGCTGCTCGATCAGCAGCGGCACGATCAGCGCGGCAAGCTGGCGATTGGTGAATTCAATTTTCCGTCTGACCGCTCCGCGCGGCGCCTGCCCTTCCATATCGCTGTCCGTGTCCTCTCCCCGTGTTTTGGTTCGTGCGCGGCCGCGTCGGCCGTTTATTCGCGCGCGTCCCCGTGCAAAAGCGGAGACAACTCGCCGCTCCAAAGCTGCGTCAGACGTGCAAGCGTACAGCGCGCGTTTGCCGGGCTGGTGGAAGGCAGCAGCCGTGCCTCCCACCCCAACTCCGTGCGGCAGAGCCGCTGATAATAGCGGTAGGCCGTGCCGCCGTTGCAAAAGATCGCCTCGATCGGCGCCGCGTCCAGCACCCTGCGCAGATCGTTTGCGCGCACGTTCTCGATGCTTGCGTCAGACGAGCCCGCGATCCGGCACGATGCGACCACGTCCCAAAGCGCCACGCGGCGGCGCAGCAGCATGGCGCGCTTTTCCTCCGCCGTCTCCGGCGTCGGCTCGTCCAGCACGGCGGCGAGCACCGGCCAGAACCGATTGCGCGGATGCGCGTAGTAAAACGCTGCCGCGCGGGAGCGCACCGAGGGAAAGGAGCCGAGGATCAGCACGCGCGAGCGCGCGTCGAAAACCGGCGCGATCGTGTGGATCTGCGTCTGCCGTTCCAGGCGTCCGTTCTCCCGGCTGCGGGATGCCTCGCGCATACGCTCAGATCCCTGCGATGCGGCGCAGGACGCCCTCATCGACGGCAAAGGGCGCCAGCGCCGCCTTAGCCGGATTTTCCAGCAGCTCCCGCACGGAGCGATCCAGCACATCGGCGGGGACGTCGTCGCGGCCGCAGGTCGCGCAGTAATACGCCTCAAACGCCTCCAGATCGGCAAAGTCCGCCATCGCCAGCACCGCCTCGCGGTCGGCGGCGGCCGCCTCCGCCATATAGTTGCGCAGGAAGTAGCCGCAGGCCTTTCCGTGCGCCATGCCGGTGTACACCGTCAGCGCGTAGGACAGTCCGTGCGGCAGCACCGTCCCCGTCTGCGCAATCGCCATGCCGCCGAAGGCGGAGGCGCGCAGCATGGCGGCGCAGTCCTCCGCCGTCGCTTCCCGGCGGCCGAGGATCACGTCCTTGCACTTTTTCCACTCGGTCAGTCCTGCCGCCACACACATCCGGGAATAGGGCGTCGCCTTCACGTTCAGATAGGATTCCACCAGGTGGGCAAGCGCGTCCATGGTCGTATTGGCCAGAACGTGCCGCGGCGCGCCGAGCAGGTATTTCCCATCCAGCAGGGCAAGATCCGCAAAGATTGCGTGCGGGATCGCGCCCTTCCTCTTCAGCGACGGGCGGGTGAGAATGGACGCCGCCGTAACCTCCGACCCGGTGCCGCAGGTGGTGGGCACGCAGGCGATCGGCAGGGGGTCTGTCGCCGCCGCGGCGTCGAACAAATAGTCCTCTTCCGCCTCCGGATGGCGCAGCATCAGGGCAATCGCCTTTGCCGCGTCCATGGGCGAGCCGCCGCCCACGCCGATCACGAAATCACAGCCGCTGCGAAGACCCAGCGCACGCGCACGCATCACGGTGTCGACCGACGGGTTCTCCTCCACCTCGTTAAAATGCGTCCAGGCAATCCCGCTCGATTCCAGCGCAGCCTGCACGTCGCGCAGCGCTCCGTTCTTCTCCGCACTGTGCCGCCCGGTTACGATCAGGGCGTGGCGCCCCAGCTTCTCCAAATCCCTTGCGTGGCGAAGCACGCAGTTCTCCTCTTCATATACTTCTGCCGGCATATAAAAACGCATATCCGTCTCTTCCTTTCTGTCCGTCGTTTGGGCGTCGCCGCAGTCGTTAAAGTGACGCCGTGATGATTGCCGCAATATCCTGCTCGTTCAGCGGCACGTAGGCCTGCTCAAGCCCCTCGTTCACCGCGATATGGTGCGCCATCTCCCCGATGCGCTCCTCCCCGATGCCCACGTCGCGCAGATGCATGGGAATGCCGATCTCCTCAAAAAAGGCATAGGTCGCGTCGATCGCCCGCTGCGCGATTTCAAGCCGCGCAAGCGTCGGGTCAATGCCAAAGACGTTGACGCCGTACCGGACGAAGCGGTCCACCGTCCGCTCCGAGAGGATATAGCGCATCCAGCGCGGGGTGATGATCGCAAGCCCTTCGCCATGGGTGATGTCGTAATAAGCGCTCAGCGCGTGCTCAATGGCGTGAAGCGGCCAGCCGGTCTGGCTGTTGCCCAGCGCGTAGATCCCGTTGCAGCCGAGCGTGCAGGCGAACATCATCTCCGCCCGCGCCCGGTAGTCCTGCGGATCGGCAAGGCAGGCTCTGGTATTGGCCATCAGGCTTTTCAGTCCCGCTTCGCAGAAGCCGTCGTTCAAAAGCGTGGTGTCCTCGGCAAAATACTGCTCCATAATATGGTTCATCGCGTCCGCGCAGCCTGCCGCCGTCTGCTTTTTCGACACCGTGAAGGTATAGGTCGGGTCCAGGAAGGAGCAGACCGGAAACAGCCGCTCATCCATATATCCGACCTTGTCGTTCGTCTCCGTGCGGGAAATCACGCAGCCGCAGTCATACTCGCTGCCGGTGGCGGCGAGGGTAAGGATATCCACGATCGGCAGGGCGTCCCCGGCCTTGGCGCGATACGTGATCAGATCCCACGGATCGCCGTCGTATCTGGCGCCGGCGGCGATGGCCTTGGCGCAGTCCAGCACGCTGCCGCCGCCCACGGCGAGGATCACCTCGACGCCGTTGTCCTTGCACAGGCGCACCCCCTCCAGCACGCTGGGGTCATACTTTGGGTTGGGCTGGATGCCGGAAAGCTCCAGCAGTTCAAAGTCCCGGAGCAGCGTCCGGACCTTGTCGTAAAGCCCGATTTTCTTAATGCTGCCGCCGCCGTAGGCAAGCAGCACTTTTCTGCCCAGCGCGCCCATAACCGCCGGCAGCTGCTCGATCACGCCTTCTCCGAAGATAAGGCGCGTCGGCGTCTGATAATCAAAGTTTTGCATTGCATTTCTCCTTCCTCTCTCGCGTTTGGTATCTCTCCGTTTGAAAAACACTGCTTGGAAACGAAATCGGCGCGCAGCGCCGTCGTGCTGTCTGCCGTTATTATAGCACGCGCGCGCTTTCGTGTCGACCCAAAGTTTTGCGCCGGATCCTTCCCGCGCCGCCGTTTCCGGCAGCGCCCGGAACGCGTTTTGTCCGGTGGGTTTTCAAAGCGTCGACTCATTGCTTCCAAAATTTGCATTTATCGAAAAATATTAATTAATACTTGACAATCATAAAACCGTTTGATATGCTGATGACACATTTAATATCATTCATTAATTAATTATCGTTTTATAACAAACGAATCTTCTGTGGGGGTGCAAAAATGAAGCATAAGATTGATACGAGCAGCGTCTTATTCACAACTGTGGTAACCGTTCTTTTCTTTTTTCTCCTTGGTGCGGTTTCAATTTCAACGAGAATTATTTTGAAAGAAAGCATCGCTCGCTACGATTTTGAATTATACATTTGGATAAATGCTTTCGCACAGCTTGTTTTGACGTTAGCCCTTATTATGCTGTCTCGAAAAATCGGCCTCCATCGTAATGAAGACTATGCGATAAGGACGGTTCCGAAGGGATCATACATGGACTTGTATGTTTGATTCGCGCGTTCGTTTTCTTTGCAGTAAACTTATGGGGCAACATTGGATATGCGCATATTCCCAAACCGGCATATTTATTGGGATGCTTAACCATATCTTTCATTACAGGCTTCTTTGAAGAGGTCTTGTGTCGTGGTTTTGCCTATAATAACCTCACGAGACATTACGGCAATCATTTGAGAGGTGTTAAGAAATCCATTATTCTCTCTGCTTCCATTTTTGGCGTCTTACATATAGTAAACTTGAGCGGATACAGTTTAGCAGCCATTTTGGAGACAACAAGCCAAATTATTTCGGCAATACTCATCGGTATATATTTCTCTTTGATATATATTCAGTCAAAAAGTATGTGGGCTGTTGTGTTAAATCACGCTTTGGCTGATGGGGCAACTTTTGTTTTATACAGCATTTTATCTATTCAAGCTTTTCAGACCAGCGGCACTGAACCCACTACAACTTCAAGCATTGTGATTCAAACCCTGATGATTCCTTTAATATCAATGATTCCGATTGTGATTTCGATATATTTTAAATGGCGCAGATTTAATCAGGTCTTTGAGACAGGCGGCTGATTGTGAACGGATTCTCATCGCCGCTTATAAACTGCTCCACGAATGATGCCTTATGCGGCGGAGCTGGTGTTTTCCTGCCGCTGATCGTATGCCCCCCCACGCAGCGTCTGGCCGCACGGCGCCGCTTTGCAAAATCTTCCAGCTTCCGGCTTGGATAAATCCCCAGTTTTTTCAAAGACTATCCAAAGAAAAAGCAAAAAGGAGTTTTGGATATGAAAGCAACCGGAATCGTGCGGCGCATCGACGACCTCGGCCGCGTCGTCATTCCCAAGGAGATCCGTCGCACCATGCGCATCCGCGAGGGCGACCCGCTGGAGATTTACACGAGCAAGGAAGGCGAGGTCATCTTTAAAAAGTATTCCCTCATGGGCGGGATAGATGAATTTGCCGCCCAGCTTTGCGAGACCCTCAGCAAAACCACCGGCGCGACCGTCGCCGTAACGGATCGGGACAGCGTAATCGCCGCCGCGGGCAACGCGCGGCGCGACCTGATCGGCAAGCACATCAGCGCGCAGCTGGAGCAGATCATGGAGGATCGCGGCGTCTTCCGCGCGAACCCCAACGAGCGCAGCGTGTTTGTTACCGAATCGCTGGATCGGTATTGCGCCGGCATCGCCGCGCCCATTATCTCCGAGGGGGACGCGCTGGGTCTTGTGATATTCGTCGGCGCCGAGGGCGCCCTTCCCGCCGGAGAGACGGAGTACAAGCTGGCGCAAACCATCGCGGGCTTTCTCGGCAGGCACATGGAGGCGTAACGGCAGTCGCGCAAAAAGCTGACAAAGGGAGCAGGCAAACGCCCGCTCCCTTTGTCGCTCTTTTTTATAAGTATTATACCAGAAAACCGGCTTTAATACAAGGCTTGTTTTTCACCAGTTCTCTCCCTATACTGAAAGCACTTCACAGGGAAGGCAGGTCGAAGCGTGAAATATATGCATTTTAAAGCCTCGTGCTCCTATACCGCGCTGGCCGCGCTGATGGAAACGGCGGGCATCCAAACCGAGGACCGCGAGATCGCGCTGGAGATGAAGCTCCCCTGGCTGTTCGTCAAAGAGGGAGACGCCTATCTCTCCGGCCCGATGCTGCAGGGTGCGCGGTGGTTCAATCTATGGCTGCGTCCAAGGGGCTTTCGAATGTCGGAAGTCTCTGTCGACCACAGGGATCTTTGCCCGTATCTGCGCTCGTCGAGCCGCCCCGTCATGCTCGGTATCCGCACGGCGTGCGGAAAGCACGCCGTCGTCTTCGACGGATACGACGGGCATTATCATTTTTTCAATCCGACTTATGAAAACAGCGGCGAGCCGACGCAGCTTGTTCTTACCGAGTACGAACTGCTCGCCTCGGTGGATCCGGCCGTCGTGCTCGGAACCCTGTGCCCCGCCGAGCCGACGCCGCAGGACATATCCCCGCTGCTCGTTTCGTCCGTGTCCGTCCTGCGGGACAATTGCGCGGCGATCGCGGCCTTTGCCGCGCAGGAGCACGCGCCCGACGTCTATCCGCTCATGCTGGATCCCCTGTTTCGCCCGCTGCTCCTCGACGGCATCACGATGCTTGCGCTCGCAGGCGAATATGCGCTTGCGCAGGACTTTACCACCCTTCAGCAGGCGCTGCTGACCTTTCTGCGCGGGCCGCGCACGGGCACGCTGGCGCAGGCGCTTTCCCTGTGCGAACTGCACGAGCTTGCGGAGCAATACGTTCACCGGGTCGAGAAGCAGATTTCCGCCGTCGGCCAGGACGCGCCGTGATCCGCTCTGCAAAAAGCACAACTCGGCAAAAGCATAACCCACCGCAGCACGTTTCAACCGGAAACGCCGCGGTGGGTTATAATCTTTTTCGTCGTATTACCGTTTGCCGCCGCCAAAGCCTCCGCGGCTGCCGCCGCCAAAGCCCCCGCTGCGGCCGCTGCCGCCGCCGAAGCTGCCACGGTTGCTGCCGCTGAAACTGCTGCGACCGCTACTGCCGCCAAAGCTGCTGCGACCGCTGCTGCCGCTCGAACCGGAGCGGCCGCTGAAGCTCCCCCGACTGCCGCCGCCGAAGCCGCTGTGCCGTCCGCTGCCGGACGAGGGCTTACTGCCCGTGCCGGAAAAGCCGCCCGGACGGGGCGAGCTTCCGCCCGACGGCTTGACGCCGCCTGCGGATGGGCGATAGCCTCCGCCCGTGGAAGGGCGGTAGCTGCTGCTCGTCGATGGGCGATTGCTGCCGACGTGGGGCGTAGGGTTGTAGAGCACGCTCGGTCTTCTGCCCCAGAAAATCGGGCGGTAGAGTACCGTCGGCCGTCCCATGCCGGGCATGACATAGCGCTTACGATAGCGGTTGTAGCGCATACGGTCAAGAATGATCCAAAGCACGAAAATCGCTATCAGCACCAGCAGGAACGCAAAGACCGGCGAGGCAGACTTGTCCTGCCAGCCATTGCCGGCATAGCCGTACTCGCTGTAATCCGTCGCGTTATCGGTCGTTCCGTCGCCGTAATGCGCGGCGTAGATCTCGTTGATCACGGAAAACGCACGCAGCGCCGCGTCATCCCATTGTCCGGAATACACGCTGTCGTCCAGGGCGGATTTGACGCGGCTCACCTCCGCGTCGGTGATGGCGCTCATAATCGCGTTGCCGCCGTTCATATACCACAGCGGCCCCTCAGATCCGGTGATGAAAATCAGAATCATGTCGTTCGCGCCGAGACCCCAGGCGTCGCCCAACGTAAGCGAATAGTCCTCCAGATCCCAACCGCGCGTGGTGTCCACTGTGGCAACGGCGCAGATAGCATAATACGCCTCGTCCCAGGCATCGTTGCACTGGTGGAGGATCTGCTCGGTCTTGCCCGAGAGCACGTTCATCTCGTCATAGACCCATTCGGTATAGGCCACGTCCGGCAGCTTGGCCGGCGCCTTGCTCAACCCCCAGAGGGAGGAGAGCACGATCGCCAGCACCAGCACCGCGGCGGCTACACCCCGCTTTTGAAACAATTTCATAGTCTCTCCCTTCGGATCAACCGATATGACGGCAGAATCAGTTGCGCAGCTCCATCAGCTTGCTCTTGAGCTCGCCCTCGATCCGGCCCAGCTCCGCCTCGGCGGCCTTGCGCTTGGCAGCGCCCTCGCGCTGGATGTGGATGACCTCGTCGAGCGTGGAGATCAGCTGCTCGTTGGTGTGCTGCAGCGTCTCGATGTCGATCACGCTGCGTTCGGCCTCTTTCGCAGTGGCGATGGTACCCATCTTGAGGGTATCCGCGTTCTTCTTGAGCAGCTCGTTGGTGGCCTCGGTTACGGCGTTCTGCGCAGCAGTCGCCTGCTTGCTGTGCTCCATGCCAAGGGCAAGCACCATCTGGCTCTTCCACAGCGGGATGGTGTTGACGAGCGAAGACTGGATCTTCTCGACCATCAGCGTGTCGTTGTTCTGCAGCAGACGCGTCTGCGGGCCCATCTGCAGCGAGACCATGCGGGTCAGTTCCAGATCGTGCAGCTTCTTTTCAAAGCGGCCGCACATCTGCACCATGTCGTTGTAGCGCTGGGCGTCTTCGGCCAGGCCGCTCTGCTCCGCCTTCTTGCGCAGCTCCTCCACCTCGCCGGCGCGCACCTCCTCCAGGCGCTTCTTGCCCGCGATGATATACATGGTCAGTTCTTTATAATACTTGAGGTTGAGGTCATACATCTGGTCGAACATCGCAATGTCCTTGAGCAGCGTAACCTGATGGTTTTCCAGCTCCTTGACGATGCGGTCCACGCTGGCCTCTGCCTTGCCGTATTGGGCGCGCATGATTTCAAGCTTGTTCTTGTTCTTCTGGAACAGGCCGCCCAGGCCCTTTTTCTCCTCCTTGCCGAAGCCCTTAACCTCAACGACCAGATGGCTGAGCGTCTCGCCAACCTCACCGAGGTCCTTGTTGCGCACGGAGGCGAGGGCGTTTTCGGAAAAGGAGGCGACACTCTTCTGGGCGGCGGCGCCGTAGTTGAGCACCAGGTTGGAGTCCTTCACGTCGATCTTTTTGGAAAACTCCTCCACCGCCTTGCGCTCCTCCTCGGTGAGAATGCTCTCGTCGAGCTTGATGGACTTGTCCTCCTCTGTCTCGGCCTTGACCTCGGGGGTTGCGGGCGTGGGAACGGATTCCAGGGTAAGCTCCGGCAGTTCGGTGGCGGTCGCGGTGGGTTCCAGGGTCAGTTCGGGCATGTTGTCTGTCATGGTCGTATCCTCCCAAAAGTTTTGTTACAGTTCCAGTTTGATATCGTCGTCTGCAGCGGTGGCCGTGCCGGCTTCGGTATGGATCTCGTCGTCTACCAGCCCCTCGCGTTTCATCAGATTCTCCAGCACCGTTACGTCGGTGGTGATATCCAACGCCTCCTCGCCAAAGAGCGAGTCAAGCAGCTTTTCAAACGCGGCAACGATCGTACCCATGATCCCCTCCACGCGCTGCATGGTGTTGGCGATGTTTTCCCCGCTGACGCCCTGTGCTCCCATGCGGTCGTAGGCGCCCAGGATCTTGAGCGTAGTGGGCAGATAGTAGTCCATAAATTTGCGGATCTGCGGCAGGCGCGCCGGATCCGACTTGACGCGCTCGAAGATTTTGGCGCACACGTCCTCCATGCGCTCGATGCTGTTGGAGATCTGCGGGTCGTGGATCGAGCTGCTCAGCCGCTTCATCTCCGCGATGGCGGCCTTGCCATCCGTGATCATCTTGTCCAGTTCCGCATTGCCGGTTGGTTTTTCCTCCACGGGCTTGTCCGGCACTTCCTCCTCCACCGGGGCGCACACCATGCTCATGATGAAATACACCACTGCCGACGCCGCCGCAACCAGCACGAACTGACCGGCACGATACAGCGGGAACAACAGGGCGTAGAGCACCCACACGCCCGCCGCGGCATAAAAGGGAACGGTCGATTTGCGTTTTATGGTGGCCATGATCCATTTCCTCCATCGGTCTCATAGTATTCTATATTATAATCGTCCTTTCCCCCGCGGTCAAGAGTGTGCTGCGTCTTTTTAGCGCATTCCGCCGGCGCCAAAGCGCCCTAATCGCGGGTCGCGGAAAATGGGCAGGCACGGCGGGCAGAACGTGCAATACATGAACAGCCCCAGCATCGCCCCCATTGCCGCAAGGCCCGCTGCCTGCATCCATCTCCGCCGCAGCGCTCCGGCGAGCAGGGCGCGGTAGCTCAGCGCATACGTCAGCACGGCGCTGAGATAAAAAACGGCAATATTCCACCAGGCCGGCGCGGCGCCGAATGCGCCGCACACCGTATAATGCATCGCAGGGATCAGCAGCACGCCGAACAGCGTGCAGACGGCCTTCACGGCAAAAAAATTGTCCAATGCCCGGCGCACCGCTGTAAACTCCGCCATCGTAAAGCAAAAGCACGGCACGAACAGAATCTTCATATGCTCCCAGGTGGACTCGTTCACCGCGGCAAAAAGCGCCACGGCGCTGCTCTTCCCCGACCAGTCATACGCAAAGTGCAGCAGCGTCCCCATCACGCACACAAACGCGGCGCCCGCCGTCTCCCACCGGCGCAGTTTTTTTCGCATACTCCCGCTCCTCTTTCCCCCGTTTTTTCTTATTGTACGCGGCGCGGCGCACGGCTATGCGAAGAGCAAAGCCCCCTGCACGGCGTGCAGGGGGCTTTGTGTTTTTCTCATGGCACGAATCTCGGCACGACTACGCCGCACGGGGTATCCGCCGTGAGCGTAAAGCGGTTGTCCGGAAGCGTCCGCACCTGCGACGGGTCATACAGACGCAGGAACTCCTCCACCGCAGCGACCTCGCGCAGGCCGTAAGCCCCGTGGCGATAGTGCATCGGCACGACCACGCGCGCGAGCGCGGCGTCCGCCACGCGCTTTGCCGTCTGCGCGTCGATCGTATAGTAGCCGCCCACCGGCAGCAGCAGCGCATCGCATCCGCGGATCGCGGCAAGCTGCGCTGTGTCGGGGAAATGCCCCAGATCGCCCGCGTGCACCACCGTCAAGCCCTCGGCGCGCAGAACGTGCATGGTGTTTTTCCCGCGCAGATTCCCCTGCGCATCGTCGTGGAACGTCTCCACGCGTTCCACCGTGAAGGGGCACTCCCGTCCCTGCCGCAGCACGACGGCCTGCGTATGGTTGTGGTCAAAGTGCCCGTGCGAGCAGAGCACCAGATCGCCCTGCGTGTGCAGCACAGGATAATGCTCCAGCGCATAGGGGTCGAGCACCACGCGATAATCCCCGCTCTCCAGGGCAAAGCAGGCGTGTCCCAGCCAGATGATCTCCATAGCCGTTCCTCCGTTACTTGTCGGTATCCTCGCCGGCTGTCTCCGGTTCCTTCTTCTTTCTCCGCGGCCAGTGGAACTTCTTGCCGCGGCTCACGCGCACGCGGTGTACCAACACGACGATTCCCACAAGGATCAGCAGACCCAGCCAGTGATAGGCAAGCCACACCAGCAGGTCCTCGAAAAATTCGCCGGTGGCCTTAATGCCCTCGGTAAAGGCGTTGCCCAGGCGTCCGCGGAAGGTCATGGGCGCGTCTTCGGTGCCGGAGAGCTTATACACCTCGCTGAGCGAAATGTTCACCGTCGCGTAGCCGACCAGTGCGTCGTAGTGGCGCAGCGTACCGGAGAGATAGTCGATCTCATACTGCGTGTCGCTGATGGCGCTCTCGATCGTGATGATGTCGCTCATATTGTCCGCCTGAGAGAGCAGCTCCTGCAGGCGGGCGAGCTTGGTCTGCGCGGTCTGCAGACGGGAGTCGGTGTCGTAATACTCCTCCGTGATGTTCTCCGCACTCTCCGCCTTATAGGTCATGTGGCACAGCGTGCCGAGCTGACGGCAAAACGGTCGGAACTGTTCCGCCGGCACCCGCACGACGTAGTCTGCGCAGCGATACCGGGACGAGGGCGAAGATATGCTGTTCTGCTCGAAATAGCCGCCGAGCTCCTCCACCAGTGCTGCGATGTCCGCTACGGCCGTTTCAAACTCCAGCGTTTCCAGGTCGATTTGCGCCCGGTAGACCATCTTCGTGTCCGCCGGCAGGGCACCGCTCGTGTTCTTTTCCTCCTTCGCGGGCATGGCGTTATCCGCGGTCTCCCAATAGCTCCCGTCGAAATCCGACATCGACGGAGCTTCCATCTCGGCAGTTTCGCTTTTCGCCCCGCACGCGGCAAGGCTGAGCATCAGCAGCACGCTCAATAGTACGGCAAGAATTCTTTTCATCCTCTTCACCTCAAATCTGTTTTTTTGGGGGTTGTGTCGTCTTAGACGGCACAGCCGCGAAAAAGTTCCCGCTTCATTCCAGCTCGTCGAGCGTTTTGGAAAAGCTGTCCAGGCAATGGGTCATAAAATAGTCCAGCTCCGGCAGACGCATCTGCTCCAACGCGCCCCGCGTCTGCTCCGCTGCGCGGTAAAACTCCATGTTCCCCGCTTTCAGCTCCTCCACGCACTTGATGTAGGCGGAAAGCTTGTCCGCGGCCTTGACCAAGCTGCGCACCTGTGGATCGGACGTTTTGAAAACCGGCTCGTAGGCCGCACGCAGCTCCTCCGGCAGCAGGGCGAGCAGTTTGTCGTTGGCCACCGCTTCCACCTTGCGATAGGAGCTTTCTATCTCCGGGTTGTAGTATTTGATCGGCGTCGGCATATCGCCGGTCAGAATCTCCGAGGCGTCGTGATACAGCGCCGCCACGGCGACCGCGCCCGCGTCGATCTCGCGCCCATAGACGCGATTGCCGATCACGGCCAGCGCGTGTGCCAGCACGGCGACCATATGGCTGTGCTCCTGCACGTTTTCGCTGTTCGTATTGCGCATGAGCGCCCAGCGCGTGATATAGCGCATCCGCCCGATATAGGCAAAAAAGGAACTGTTCATCCAATCTCCTCCAATTCTCCGCGCAGCCTGTCCCCCTCCACGGCGGTGATATGCACGCCGCGCACCTGGTTGTGCAGGCCCTCGTCCGGCACCCAAACCTCCGTATAGTTCGGCGCGTGTCCGCTGCTGCCGCTCCCCTCCGCACGCTCAAAGAGCACGGGGAACACCTTGCCCACGCAGCGTGCCAGATACTGCGCGCTCATCCGCCGGGCCGCGGCGGAAGCGCGCGCGGCGCGCTCATCCTTCACGCTTCTTTCGATCTGCGCCATCTGCGCCGCCTTCGTGCCGGGCCGGATGGAGTAGGGGAAAATGTGCATTTCGGCAAAGCCGCAGCGTTCGATAAACGCAAGCGTCTGCGCGAACTCCTCCTCCGTCTCCTCCGGGAAGCCGGTGATCAGGTCGGTGGTGATGGCGGGATCGTCAAAGTATTCGCGCAGCAGCGCGCAGGACTCGGCAAAGCGCGCGGTGTCGTAGCGGCGGTTCATGCGTTTTAGCGTTGCGTCGCAACCGCTTTGCAGCGACAGGTGGAAGTGCGGGCAGAGGTTCCCGAGCTTGCTCGCCCGCTCGCAGAACGCCCGCGTGATCGTGCGCGGCTCCAGCGAGCCGAGCCGCAGCCGCATCTCCCCGCCCTCGCGGGCAAGCAGCTCCATCAGGTCGATGAGCGCCGTACCGTCCTGAAAATCCTGCCCGTAGGACGAGATCTCGATGCCGGTAATCACGATCTCCCGATAGCCTTCCTCGCGCAGCGTGCGAATCTGCTCCGCCGCCACCTGCATCGGCAGGGAGCGCACCGGCCCGCGCGCAAAGGGAATCAGACAATAGGTGCAGAAGTTGACGCAGCCGTCCTCCACCTTCATCATCGCGCGCGTGCGCGCGGCCATACCGCCGGCGGGCAGCACCTCGAAGTCGCGGCGGTGCAGCGCGTCGTCCAGGCGGACGATGGGCGTCCGCTCGCGCGCCGCCTGCTCCAAAAGATCCAAAAATTTCATGCGCTCGTTCGTCCCCACCAGAACGTCCGGTGCGAGGGCACGAACCTCGTCCGCGTGCGTCTGGGCGTAGCAGCCGCACGCCGCCACCACGGCGTCAGGGTTGCGCCCCTTCGCCCGGCGGATCATCTGGCGCGACTTTTTGTCGCTCACCGCCGTGACAGAGCAGGTGTTGATCACGTAGGCGTCCGCTTCGTCCTCAAAATTCACCAGCTCGTGTCCCCGGCGCAGCAACTCCTGCTCGATCGCCTGCGTCTCGTATTGATTCACCTTGCAGCCCAAGGTGCAGATGGCAATTCGCATTGGTTTATCCTCTTGCTATTTTTTTATGATGTCGGTATAATTGTACCGTTCTTTTTCCCATCTTGCAAGCCCTTCCTCGTTTCCGGGAAAGATTCGCTGCGCTTCCCGCACGCTCCAACGGGCGCACGGCGCTGCGTGCAATGTGTTATTTGCGTCGCACCCGTCGCCGCAAACAACGGCTTCCATTTCTTTTGCGCTTGCGGGTGCAGAATCAGAGGGGAGGGATTCTCCCCTCCGAACACCTTCGTCTTTTTATAGCGGCTTTAACCGCATGAAAGGAGCTTCTTTTATGCATTATCTCGATCATGCCGCCACCACGCCCGTACCCCGCGCCGTTGCCAATGCGATGGTCGAGGTGCTGATCAACGGCTTTGGGAATCCCAGCGCGCAGTATCCGCTCGGCCGCGAGGCGCACGCCCTCGTCGAGCGCTGCCGCGGCGTGCTCGCCGAGGCGCTCGACTGCGAGGCAAGCCGGTTCGTCTTCACCTCCTGCGGATCGGAGAGCGATAACTGGGCGCTTCGCCTGGCCGCACATCAAGGCCGGCACGTCGGCAGGCATATCATCACCACCGCCGTAGAGCACAGCGCGGTGCTGGAGCCGTGCCGGCTGCTGGAGCAGGAGGGGTACGAGGTAACCTATCTCAAGCCCGACCGCAACGGCAACATCACCGCCGGACAAGTGGCGCAAGCTCTCCGGGAGGACACGGTGCTCGTTTCCATGATGCTGGTAAACAACGAAACCGGCTGCGTTTTCCCCGTGGAGGAGGTGGCCGCGCTTCTGCGCGCGCGTTCCAGCCGGGCGCTGCTGCACACGGACGCGGTACAGGGATTTTTAAAGCTGCCCTTCACTGCCGCTTCGCTCGGCGCGGATCTGATTTCCGTCAGTGGGCATAAGCTCGGCGCGCCCAAAGGGGTGGGCGGGCTATATCTGGGCGAGCGCGTGCGCGCTCCGCGGCCGCTGATTGCCGGCGGCGGGCAGGAAAACGGCCTGCGATCCGGCACGGAGGCGACCGCCCAGATCGCGGGCTTCGCCAAGGCCGTGGAGCTGCGGCGCGAAAACGCCGCGCAAAAGCTCGCCCACATGGCGGCGATCAAGGACTACGCGCTCACGCGCCTGCTCGCGATCGAGGGCGTGTCGCGCGTGGGGAACGGCACCGCGCCGCATATCCTCGCCGTTTCGCTGGCAGGCTATCCCTCTGCCAACGTGGTCAGCGAGCTGGGCGCGCAGGGCATCTGCATCAGCGCGGGCTCTGCCTGCCACCGCGGCAAGCTCAGCCACGTCTACGCCGCGATGGGCCTGCCCAAGCGAACCGCAGCAGGCGTGCTGCGCATCAGCTTTGCGCCGGAAACGGAGCGCGCGGATATCGACGCGCTCGCCGACGCGCTGGAGGCGCATCGCGCATCCCGCTTCCCCATGCTTTAACCGAAAAAGGAGAACCCGTTATGCTTGCCTGTATGCGCCAGCCCAGGGGCTTTTACCGGCGCGTTGCGGCGCTGGCGCTGCCTGTGGTGCTGCAAAACCTCATCACCACCTCGCTCGGCTTCGTCGACACGTTCATGGTCGGCCTGCTCGGCAGTGAGGAGATGTCCGCCGTAACCGTGGCAAATCTCCCCATGTTCATTTTGCAGCTGGTGGTCTTCGGCCTGCAAAGCGGGTCCAGTGTGCTCATCAGCCAGTACTGGGGCAAAGGCGACCGGAAATCCATCAATCGCGTGCTGGGCATTGGTATTTTTGTGGCCGGCGGCGTTTCGGCTCTCGCCGCAGCCGTAATGTGTACCGCACCAGAGCGCGTGCTTTATCTGATTACGGACAATCCCCGTCTGGTGGTGCTGGCAATGCCGTATCTGCGCATTGTCGGCGTTTCGTACGTCTTCAACGCCCTGGCCTCGATCTATATCGGCATGCAGCGCAGCACGGAAAATCCGCGCTTCGGTATGCTGGTATTCGCCGCGTCCACCGTGTTCAACACCCTGGGCAACTACGTTTTGATTTTCGGCAAGCTGGGCCTGCCCGCGCTGGGCATCCGCGGCGCGGCAATCGCCACGCTGCTGGCGCGTATGCTGGAATTCTCCGTCAGCGCGATCTACGCGCTGCGCGACAGGCGCGTCGCGCTCGACTGGCATTGTCTCCTCCGGCCGGGAATCGGCGTTTTCCGCAATTTTGTCAAATATTCCACACCTGTGCTGCTCAACGAGTCGCTCTGGGGCTTCGGCACCTCGATGTTCACGGTGATTATGGGGCATATGGCCATCAGCACGGAGATCATCTCCGCGCAAACCATTGCCGGCGGCATCGACCGCATGATCACCGCCGGCATCTTCGGCGTGGCGGCAGCCGCTGCGGTGATCGTGGGCAAGGAGATCGGCATGGGCAACCGGGAGAGTATCCTGTCGATCGGCAAGGCGCTGTCCGTGGTGGCGCTGGGTGCGGGCATCGCCGTGGGGCTTACCGAGCAACTTCTTTTCTGGCTGGTGCTCAAGCCATCCGTTCTGCCGCTGTTCCATCTCTCTCCCGCCGCCGCGTCCATCTGCACGACGATGGTATGCTGTTATTCCGCCGCCGCGCCGATCAACTCGCTGATGACCACGGTGATCGTGGGCATCCTTCGGGGCGGAGGAGACGTGCACGCCTCGCTTTTGATCGACGTGGTGCCGCTGTGGGTGCAGGTGATCCCGATGCTCGCGCTGTTCGGCCTGGTGCTGAACGTGCCGATGCTCTGGTTTTGTCTGGTGATGACCTTCGAGTCTCTGGTCAAAACGCCGTTCGGCCTGTGGCGACTGCTGTCCGGCAGGTGGATCCACGACGTGACGGGGACTGCAAAAGTATCATAGCATACGGTAAAAAGAAGGCGTCCGCTTCATGCGGACGCCTTCTTCTGTTCTGTTTTCATCTCTCGCAGGGCGGGCACCAACACGCACATCGAAGCCAGCACAAAAAAGCCGATGCCGATGGCGCGGTTTGTGCTGATATGCTCATGAAAGGCCGCCATCGCAACGAGCGTGGCGAGGATCGGCTTGACCAGGTAAATAAATGAGCCCTCCGTGGCGGAGGTATACTCCACGATCTTCGCCATCAGCAGCATGCCGATGCCTGCGCAGAAAATGCCCGCGTAGAGCATGAGCAGCGTGGAGCGCAGCGTGAAGCCTGAGAGCAGCGGCACCTTGGCGCACAGCTCCAGTCCCATGCTGCGGTACAGTCCAGCCACCGGCGCAAGCTGCCCCAACAGCAGAACAGCCAGTAGGCACAACGAGCCGATCATCAGGGCGAAGCAGGTGATGACGACGCTGCTCAGCCGCTCCACGCGCAGCTTGCAGATCGTGCCGTACAGGGCAAAGATCATCGTTGCGCTGATAATCTCCACAAAGCCGCGCAGGCTGATTTCCAGATGTCCCGGGTTGAGGATGAACAGGATGCCCGTCACCTCCAGCCCCAGCGCCAGCAGGTGGTTCTTCTTCAGCGGCTCGCGCAGCAGCAGGTGCGCGGCGAAGACGGTGAAAACCGGATTGCCCGAATAGATCGCCGCGGCGGCTGAGGCGTCCATATGCATCACAGCCATCTGCAGCAGTGACATGTGCAGCGTGACCGTCAGAAAGCCCAGCACGGTGAAATACCGCCAGTCCGAAGCGGTGAGCCGGAGCGAACGGCGTTTTATCTCCCGCAGCGCGAAGGGCAGCAGCACCATCGAGCCGATCAGCACACGCTCGGACGTAAGCTGCAGCGGCGCAAAATAGCCGCTCAGGCCCTTGAGCGCCACCTCTGTGGTGGAGTACAGCGCCGCCGCCAGCGCGATGAGCAGATACCCCTTTTTTCGCTGTGTCACCCGTTTCACCTCTCCTGCAAAAAAGTTGTCATGCGCCATTATACGGGACACCGCGCCATGATGCAAGAAAAAAGTCGGCTGTTTGAAACAGCCGACTTTTCATGCGGAAAAGCTTCGCAATGTTTCGCGCCCGCAGGCGCGAAAGGACTCCAATCGTTTTTTCTGACGACATGCGCGTCAGAAAAAACTCTTTGCGCGGAGCGAACGTGCGCTTTATCTGCGTTCCGCAGCAAAGCGTGCGCTGAGCGGAGTGCAGTCCAATCCAAAAAGCAACGCAGTTGCTTTTTGGAATTTTTTATCGCTGGCCCTTGTCGTAGGGAATGCCCTCCGCCTTGGGGGCGCGGGAGCTCTTGGAGGTGAACGCCAGCACGATCAGCGTGATGACATAGGGCAGCATGCGGTAGACGTTCTCGTTGATGCCAATCTCCTTGAGCAGATACACGCCGTCGCCGTTGATATCAATGCTCGAATACGCGGCGGCGATGCACTTAAAGAGGCCAAAGAGCAGCGACGCGCCCGCGATGTTCAGCGGCTTCCAGTTGCCGAAGATCATGACCGCGAGGGCGAGAAAACCGAAGCCCGCCACGTCGCCGTTGGAGGTGCAGTTCGCGGTGGTCAGCGCGTAGACGAAGCCGCCCATGCCGGCCAGCGCGCCGGAAATCGTGGTGCCGGCATAGCGCATGTGATAGACGTTGATGCCCAGCGAATCCGCCGCCTGGGGATTTTCGCCGCAGGCACGCAGGCGCAGGCCGAAGCGCGTCTTATACAGCAGGATAGAGAGCACGATGAACAGGATAATGCAGATATAGGTGGCCAGGTACATCTTGTTGATGAAGGTCTCTCCCAGCCAGCTCATCTTCTCCGTGCGGCCATAGCCGAACATCGCCTTTTTGATCATGAACCAGCTCGGGCCGTCGCCGTCGATGTAGAGCGTGTTCTGGTTGGCGATCAGGCGGATGAAGAACAGCGCCAGCGCCGGGGCCATCAGGTTCAGCGCCGTTCCGCCGATGGTCTGATCCGCGCGCAGGTTGATGGACGCAAAGCTCAGCAGCAGGGAGAACAGCGCGCCAAAGATCGCCGCCACCAGCATCGCCAGCACGCCGAACAGCTGCAGCGTACCGTAGGCGTTTGCGGCCTTGGCCGCGCCGATCCAGGCGCTGCCCTGCATGATGCGCACGAACAGCACGCCGATGAACGCGCCGAAGATCATGATACCTTCCAGCGCCAGGTTGATGATACCGCTGCGCTCAGCGAACACGCCGGCGAGCGCCACGATCATCAGCGGAACCGCATACAAAAGTGTCTGTTGGATCAGGAACGTCATGCCTCGTCGCCTCCTTTCGCCTCGCTCACAGTCTTCGGTTCGCTCTTGGGGACAAGCGGCTCGGCGTTGGCGTCTACTGCGCCGACCTTGTCCTTTCTGCGTCCCAGCCACATTTTGATGACCAGCGAGAACGCGGACAGATACACGATCACCGCGATGATCACGTCGGTGATGTACTCGTTGTAGGCCGTGAGGTTCGTCAGCTGCAGGCCGGAGATGCTCAGCATCGACATGAAGATCGCGGTGAAGATCACGCCGATCGGGTTGCACACCGCCAGCAGCGCCACGGGGATGCCGTTGAAGCCGATGGCCGGCAGGGATTGATAGGTCGACCAGAAAAATTCCGTATTGCCGGACAGGCAGTACAGCCCCGCGCCCGCGGCGGACAGGCCGCCCGCAATCACCATCGACAGCACGATATTGCGCCGGTCGGAGATGCCCGCATAGCGCGCGGCGTGGCGGTTGGAGCCGCAGGCCTTGAGCTCATAGCCGAAGGTGGTCTTTTCCATCATGACGTAAACGCCGATGGCAAAGAGGATGGCAATGAGGATACCGCCGTTGATCTGCGAGCCGGGAAACACCTTGTCCAGTCCCATCTTCGACGTGGCGATACCCGCGCCGGAGACGTATTTGCCGTCCACCAGGCCGTAGGTCGTCTTGTAAATATAGCTCGACTTCGTATTCTCCACGACGTTTTTAAAGTTGCTGATGCTGAACATCCAGGTTACGAAATTCGCCGCGATCCAGTTGGTCATGATGCAGGCGATGACCTCGTTGATGTTCAAAAACGCCTTGAGCGCGCCGGGGATCGCGCCCCAGATCGCGCCGGCAAGGATCGCGCCGCAGAATGCCAGCAGCCAGATCAGCGGCTTGGGCAGCGCGCCCGAAGGGATGCCCAGCGCAATGGCAAGCGACGCCAGCGTGCCCATCAGATACTGACCCGGCGCGCCGATGTTGAACAGGCCCGTCTTATACGCCATGGCGACGGAAAGGCCCGTCATAATGAGCGGCATGGCGCGAAACAGCATATTGCCGATGTTCTGGCCGTTGAAGCCCCAGGTCAGCGCACCGCTTGCGCCGCGGCCGGTGGAAAACAATCCGCCGAAGATCAGGCGGATGCCCTCCCACGCGCTTCCCGCGCCGAGATCCCTGGACGCCAGTCCCACGACCAGGATCGCCAGCGCGCCGAAGGCGAGGCCGATGGCGATGGACAGCAGCGAGGCCAGCACGGATTTCGCGCCCTCCCGCTGGAGCAGAGGTTCCTTCTGATTCATGCCAGTGCCTCCTTTCCTTCGCGCTTGGCGCCTGCCATGTAAAGGCCAAGCTCCTGCACGTTGGTCTTTTTCGGGTCAAGCTCGCCGACGATCTCCCCCTCGTACATCACGAGGATCCGGTCAGACAGGCTCATGACCTCGTCCAGCTCCAGCGACACGAGCAATATCGCCTTGCCGCGGTCGCGCTCAGCCACGAGCTGGGAGTGGATATACTCGATCGCGCCGACGTCCAGTCCGCGCGTGGGCTGCACGGCGATGATCAGCGGCTTATCGCGGTCGACCTCGCGGGCGATGATCGCCTTTTGCTGGTTGCCGCCGGACATACTGCGCGCCTTGGTAACGGGGCCCTGACCGGAACGCACGTCATACTGCTCGATCAGCCGCTGCGCATAGCCGCGCACGGCGCCCTCGTCGATAAAGCCCGCGTGCTGGAACTGCGGCTCCCGGAAGCGCTGGAGCACCAGATTCTGTTCCAGCGTGAAATCCAGCACCAGGCCGTGCTTGTGGCGATCCTCCGGGATATGGCTCATGTTGCCGCCGCGCCGGTGGATGGAATAGTGCGTGATATCCTCGCCGCAGAGGGTAACGCTGCCACCGTTGGACTTGTCCATGCCGGACAGGCCGTAAACCAATTCCGTCTGCCCGTTGCCGTCGATCCCGGCGATACAGACGATCTCGCCCGCGCGGACGGTAAAGCTGACGTCGTTGACGGCGTTGCGCTTATGCACATGGCTCGGCACGCTGAAATGCTCCACCCGGAGCACGTCCTCGCCGGGCCTGGCGTCGTCCTTCGTTACCACCAGCTGCACCGGCCGGCCGACCATCATGTTGGAAAGCTCCTGCTTGTTGGTGTCGGCGGTGTTGACGGTGCCGACGTACTTGCCCTTGCGCAGCACACTCACCCGGTCGGCCACGGCCATGATCTCGTTGAGCTTGTGGGAGATGAACAGGATCGACTTGCCCTCTCTTGCAAACTCCTTCATCGTGGCCATCAGCTCCTCGATCTCCTGCGGGGTCAGCACGGCGGTCGGCTCGTCGAAGATGAGGATCTCGTTGTCACGGTAGAGCATCTTCAGGATCTCCACGCGCTGCTGCATACCAACCGTGATATCCTCGACCTTGGCGTCAAGGTCAACCTTCAGGCCGTATTTCTCGCTCAGCGCCTGGACCTTCTTGCGCGCCTCGGCCTTTTTCAAAAAGCCGAGCGCGCCGGTGGTCTCCGCGCCGAGGATGATGTTGTCCAGCACGGTGAACACCTCAACCAGCTTAAAGTGCTGATGCACCATGCCGATCCCCAGTGCGGTCGCATCGTTGGGATTGTTGATAAGCACTCTTTCCCCGTTTTTGCGGATCTCACCCTGTTCCGGCTGATACAGGCCGAACAGCACGCTCATCAGCGTGGATTTGCCGGCGCCGTTTTCGCCCAGCAGCGCGTGGATCTCGCCCCGGCGCAGCTGCAGCGTGATGTCGTCGTTGGCCTTGATGCCCGGAAACTCCTTGGTGATGTGAAGCATCTCGATCACATAATCCTGCGAGTTGTCCAATGCCGCCACCTACTTTCCTTGTGTAATATGTTAATTATACCGATCCCCCGACGAAAAAGCAAGAATTCCTTTGCCGTCCGCGCAAAAAAAGAAAGCGCGCGGCGCATACTCTGCGAGGCTTTCGGGGTAAGCCGCAAAAAAAGAAAGCGCCCGCAGGCGCTTTCTTTATGACTGTCAAAAAACGGCAATGCCGTTTTTTGACAAAATGGCTTACAGCCTACTGCGTGCACGCAGTAGGCTGAGCGGTGTATTTTGCCACGTACACGCCGCGGCAAAATACGATATAATTTCTTCGCGCCGTGCGCGGCGCGAACGCTGCGAGGCTTTTTTTGTCAAGCTGTAAAAAAGAAAGCGCCCGCAGGCGCTTTCTTTTTTACGGTTCTGTTGATTACACGTAGTTGAGCACGAGGTTGCTGAATGCAACGTCGGTGATGGCGTCGTTCTCGAGCACGGCGTCGTCGATGGTGATCTTGCCGGCGAGCACGTCAGCGAGCTGCTGCTCATACTCGGCCACGGTGTAGTTCTCCATGCTCCAGGTGGCGGTGGGCAGACCGGTGGCGCCCTCAGCCGCGCCGAGGTTGGCGGAGTTGTTGCCCGCGATCTCGGCCCAGGTGCCGTCGTAGCTCTTGCCGATGGCCCAGGCAGCCGCAGCGCCTACGCCCTTGAGGGCGGAGGTGATGACGGTGTCGGAGTCGAAGGACTGGTCAGAGTCAACGCCAATGACGAAACCGTCGTTGGCAGAGGCAGCCGCCGTGATGGACTGGAAGATGGAGCCGCCCGCAGAGAAGATGACCTCCGTGCCGTTGGTGTACCAGCCGGCGGCGAGGGACTGCATCTCAGGAGAGGCGGAGAAGGACGCGCCGTACTGCCAGGTGTAGTTGAGCTCAACGGTCTTGCCAAGCTCCTTGGCAGCGTCGTTCATGCCCTGGGCGAAGCCGTAACCGTAACGGCAGCAAGCCGGGTTGGTGCCGCCGCCACCGCCGCAGAAGCCGATCTTCTCAAAGCCTTCCTTCACGATCGCATAGCCGGCAAAATAGCCGCACTCCTGCTCCTTGAAGGCGATACCGGCCACGTTGTCCAGACCCATGGGCCAACCGTCGATGAACACGAAGTTGACGTCGGTGAACTCCTTGGCGGCCTTCTCGAGGGCAGTGCCCTGCATGAAGCCGGCGCAGACGATGACCTTGGCGCCGCCCTCGGCAGCAGCCTTCATGGCGTCGTAACGGTCGTCATCGGTGGCCTGGTCGCCGTTGGCGGGCTGATAGTACTTGTAGCTCAGGCCGTTGT
>CAMZIO010000020.1 GCA_947307255.1 uncultured Clostridia bacterium
GATGCGGCCGATCGTGGTGCGGAATTCCCGTTATAACCAGCACGTTACGCCCGGCACGGAAATCAGGCCCGCTCTTGCACTTGCCAGCGTGAAGATTCCGTGCTATAATCCATTCGTTGGAGTATATGCTTTTGGAGGAATCGTATTTTGGAACGCAAAGAGGTCTTGGTCAGCGCGGAGGAGCTTGCGCGGCAGAAGGAATTCATGCACAAGGTCCGCGCGATTCACGCAACGCGCACGCGCGCGCCGCTGGCGCTGGTGGACACCTTCGGCTGCCAGCAAAACGTGGCCGACGGCGAGATGCTCATGGGCATGCTGCGCGAGATGGGCTGTGAGCTGACCACGGATGAAAATCAGGCGGACATCATCCTGCTCAACACCTGCGCGATCCGCGAGCACGCGGAAAAGCGCGTATACGGCCACTTGGGCCAACTGACCCACACCAAGGCCGCCAACCCCGACCAGATCATCTGCCTGTGCGGCTGCATGGCGCAGCAAAAGCGCGTGGCTGACAAGGTAAAGGAATCCTACCGCCATGTGGATCTCGTGCTGGGGCCGCAGGCGGAATGGCGGCTGCCGGAGCTGCTGTATGAGGTCTACACAAAGCGAAATCGCGTGTTCTCCATTGCAGACGAGCACGGCCGCATCGCAGAGGGGCTTCCCGTGGTGCGCGAGGGCGGCGTGCGCGCATGGGTGTCGATCATGTACGGGTGCAACAACTTCTGCTCGTACTGCATCGTGCCCTACGTGCGCGGACGCGAGCGCAGCCGCGACCCGGAGAAGATCATCGCCGAGTGCCGCGAGCTGATCGAGGCGGGCTATCGCGAGATCACGCTGCTGGGTCAGAACGTGAACAGCTACGGCAACGATCTGGACATCGACTATGATTTTGCCGACCTGCTCTCCGCCATCGACGCCATCCCCGGCGACTACTGGCTGCGCTTCATGTCCAGCCAGCCCAAGGACGCCACGCACAAGCTCTTTGACACGATGGCGCGCTGCGCCCACGTGGCGAAAAACCTGCACCTGCCCGTCCAGTCCGGCAACGACCGCGTGCTGCGCGCCATGCACCGGCCCTACACCCGCGCGGGCTATCTGGCGCTGATCGA
This sequence comes from uncultured Clostridia bacterium, assembly GCA_947307255.1. Lineage (GTDB taxonomy): Bacteria > Bacillota > Clostridia > Oscillospirales > Oscillospiraceae > Hominicoprocola. The sequence goes on from CAMZIO010000020.1 coordinate 1,110, forward strand.
CTACGCGCGCAGCGTCATGCCGGAGCTGGTGCTGACCTCGGACGTGATCATCGGCTTCCCCGGCGAGACGGAGGACGAGGCGATGGACACCGTCTCGCTGGTGCGCGAGGCAAAGTTCGACGCGCTGTTCACCTTTATCTTCTCGCCGCGTCCCGGCACGCCCGCGGCCTCCATGCCCGACCCTGTGTCCCGCGAGGAAAAGCAGCGCTGGTTTGACCGCCTGCTCGACGTGCAGAACGCTTACAGCGCGCAAAAGCACGCCGCCTATGTGGGCAGGACCGTCCGCGTGCTGGTGGACGGGGAGAGCGACGATCCCGCCTATCCTCTCTCCTGCCGCACGGAAGGCAACCGCCTCGTGCGCGCGAAGGGGGGCAAGTCCCGGATCGGCAGCTTTGCCACGGTGCGGATCACGGACAGCAACACCTGGGCGCTCTACGGAGAAACGACGGAGGATTGAGAGGATTATCATGAAAATTACCATGCTTTTGGAAAACACCGTCTGCCGCGAAGACGTCAAGTGCGCCCACGGCCTGTCGATGTATATTGAAACGCAAAACCACAGGATTCTTTTTGACATGGGGCCCAACGCGATGTTTCTGGAAAACGCCGAAACGCTGGGCGTAAACGTCGCGGACGTGGATATTGCCGTCCTCTCCCACGCGCACGACGACCACAGCGGCGGTCTGGAGCTGTTCTGCAAGCGCAACGAGCGCGCAAGGATCTACCTGCAGCAGGAGGTCTGGGGCGAGTACTACGTCGTTACGCCCAGCAAGTGCGCGTATATCGGCCTCGATAAGGCGCTGAAAAAGTATGCCGACCGCTTCACCCTCGTCTCCGGCCACACGGTCATCGACGACGAGCTGCAGCTTTTCTCCGGCGGCATGGGACGCGAATACTGGTCCCACGCGAACGACACGCTGCGCGAAAAGGTGGGTGAGGACTTCCCCAGGGATGCGTTCCGCCACGAGCAGAATCTGATCGTTACGGAAAACGGCAAGGCCGTGCTCTTCGGCGGCTGTGCGCACAACGGCGTGGTCAACATCCTGCGCCGGACGGAGGAACTCCTCGGCCGCGCACCGGACGCGGTGTTTGCCGGCTTCCACCTCTTCAACCCGTCGCTTGGCAAGGCCGAGCCGCGCGAGCTGGTGGACGCCGTGGCGGCGGAGCTGAAAGCGCGCGCGGGCACACACTATTACACCGGCCACTGCACCGGCGAGGAGGCGTTTGCCGAGCTGAAGGAGACGCTGGGCGATCAGCTGACCTATATGTCCGGCGGCGCTACGTTTGAGGTATGAATATGACGGACGCGGAAAAGATCCGTGCAGCGGAAGCTTTTTTGAAGGACAAGCTGCAAAGCGGCAGCTATATGAAAGCGCATCCGGCCGAGCTGGCGTACCGCATCGAGCACTCCTACCGCGTGGCAAATATCGGAAGGACGATCGCATCGCGCGAGGGGTTCGATCCGACGGAGATGACGGTCGCCTGCCTGCTGCACGACGTGGCCTATTGCGAGGATTTCGACCCGGAGACGGGATGGAGCAACCACGGCCGGCGCTCGGCACACATCGCAAGTCCGTTTCTGGCGCGCCTTGGCTTTGCGCCGGAGCGTGTGGACGATATGTGCTACGGCATCGCCATTCACGTGGATGATCGGGCTGATTTCAGCGGCGTTCGCACGCCGTTTGCCGAAACGATCTCCGACGCGGACAACATCGACCGCTTCGATGCGTACCGCATCTACGAGGGGCTGGAGCGCCAGAATTTCAGCAGACTGCCCCTTCCGGAAAAACGCGCGCACGTGGAAAACACCCTGGCACAACTGTCCCGGCTGCGAGAGCTGCCTCTGGCGACGCAGACGGCGAAGGCGCTCTGGCAGGAGCGGATGGACGGATACGAAGCATTCTATCGGCGGCTTTTAGCGCAGACCGACGCCGGAGCGCAGATATGCTCAGACGCCGATTTCACACAGAAAGAGAGAGAATACCATGGCGGAAATGACGCCGATGATGCGGCAATACCTGGAGATCAAAGAACAGAATAAGGACGCGATCCTCTTTTTCCGCCTGGGCGATTTTTACGAAATGTTCAACGAGGACGCGCTCACCGCGTCCCGCGAACTGGATCTCACGCTGACCACGCGCGACCGCAGCAAGACCGCCGATGAGCAAACGCCCATGTGCGGCGTGCCCTACCACTCCAGCGACGCCTATATCGCCCGCCTGATCGCCAAGGGATATAAGGTTGCCATCTGCGAGCAGACGGAGGACCCGGCGCAGGCGAAGGGCCTGGTCAAGCGCGATATCATTCGCGTGATTACGCCCGGCACGGTGATCGACAGCGCGTGTCTGGACGACCGGCGCGGCAACTTCCTGTGCGGCGTGTTTCTGGACGCGCAGAACGCCGGCGTCGCCTTTTGCGACATGACGACCGGCCACACGCACGTTACCGCCTTTTCCGGCGGCGACCGGCTGGAGCATCTTTTCAACGAGCTTTCGCGCTTTATGCCCGCCGAGGCGGTGCTCAGCGAGGACGCATGGGAAAACCGGGCGCTGACGGGCCTTTTACGCGAGCGGCTGGGCTGCGCCGTGGAGCACGGCGCGCTCCGCTTTGATCTCAAGCGCGCCGAACAGGCCGTCCTCGCGCAGTACGGCGAGGAGGCGTCTGCCGCTCTGCCCCGCGCCAATCCCGCCGCCGTGCTTGCGCTGGGCGGGCTGTTGAGTTATCTGCACGAAACGCAGAAAAGCGATTTGACCTATATTCACGATCTGGAATACTACGAGCAGGGCCGCTTTATGGAGCTGGACCTCACCGCGCGGCGCAATCTGGAGCTGACGGAGACGATCCGCGGCAAGGAGCGACGCGGAAGCCTGCTGTGGGTGCTGGACAAGACGAAGACCGCCATGGGCGCGCGGTGTCTGAGGGCCTGGCTGGAGCGGCCGCTGCGCGAGGCGGCGGCCATCAACCGCCGGCTCACGGCGGTGCGCGCGCTGGCGGGCGGCACTGTGGCGCGCGAGGAACTGATTCTTTCCATGACGGGCATTTCCGACATGGAACGGCTGATCGGGCGCATCGTCTACGGCTCCGCGGGCGGGCGCGACCTTGCCTCCCTGCGCAGCTCCCTGGAGCGGCTGGGCGCGGTAAAGCAGCAGCTTGCCACCTTTTCTTCCGGGCGGCTGGGTGAACTGAACGCCCGGCTCGACACGCTGGACGATCTCGCCGCGCTGATCCGGCAGACGCTGGTGGACGAGCCTCCGTTTTCCGTGCGGGAGGGCGGCTTGATCCGCCCCGGCTTCAACGCCGAGGTGGACCGCCTGCGCGATATCCTCTCCGGCGGCAAGGGTCTGCTCGCCGGGATCGAGACGCGCGAGCGCGAGGCCACCGGCATCCGCACGCTGCGCATCGGCTACAACAAGGTGTTCGGCTATTATATCGAGGTGTCCAACTCCTTTAAGGATCAGGTGCCCGAAAGCTATATCCGCAAGCAGACCCTGGTCAATGGCGAGCGCTACGTTACGCAGGAGCTCAAGGACCTTGAACAGGAGATCCTCACCGCCGGCGACCGGGCCCACGCGCTGGAATACGAGCTGTTCACGGCGCTGAGAGACGAGATCGTCGCAAACGCCGAGCGCATCCAGCAAAGCGCCGCAGTGATTGCGGAGCTGGATACGCTCTGCTCGCTTGCCGCCGTGGCGGTGCACAACAACTACTGCTGCCCCACGGTGGACGATTCCGGCGTGATCGACGTGCACGACGGGCGCCACCCCGTGGTCGAGCGCGTACTCCGCGACACGCTGTTCGTCCCCAACGACACCTATATGGGCGAGAAGGAAAACCGCGTAGCGATCATCACGGGGCCGAACATGGCCGGCAAATCCACCTATATGCGCCAGGTGGCGCTGATCACGCTGATGGCGCAGATCGGCTCGTTCGTGCCGGCAAAAAGCGCGCATATCGGCGTGGTGGACCGCATCTTCACCCGCATCGGCGCGAGCGACGACCTCTCCGGCGGCCAGTCCACCTTCATGGTGGAGATGACCGAGGTGGCGGATATCCTGCGCCAGGCGACGCCCCGGTCGCTGCTGATCCTCGACGAGATCGGACGCGGCACCTCCACCTTCGACGGCATGAGCATCGCCCGCGCGGTGCTGGAATTCTGCGCCGACCGGAAAAAGCTCGGCGCAAAGACGCTGTTTGCCACGCACTACCACGAGCTGACCGAGCTGGAGGATACCCTCCCCGGCGTGAAAAACTACAACATCTCCATCAAAAAGCGCGGCGAGGAGCTGATTTTCCTGCGCAAGATCATTCCCGGCGGGGCGGACCGGAGCTACGGCATTGAGGTGGCGAAGCTCGCAGGGCTGCCCAAGGAGACCGTTGCCCGTGCAAAATCCATCCTCGCGGAGCTGGAACGGGGCGGCGCGTATCACGTCGCGCCGCGGCGCGAGGAGGAGCAGGTCAGCCTGTCCGCTATGGGAGAGGCTGAGGCGCTCGACACGCTGCGCCGCACGCAGCCCGACACGCTCACGCCGATCGAGGCGATGCAGCTTCTGTACGAACTCAAGCAAAAGCTATCCTGACGCAAGAAAGGCGGTATCCCCATGGCGAGACGGTCCGCATCTTCCCAAATGAACCATACCGAGCGCGTGGCCGGGACGGTGTTCTTCCTGATTTACCTGCTCGTGCTGCCAACGCTGGCGGGCAAGCTCTTTTCCCTTGCCGCCACGCTGCTGGGCGTCGGCATCAGCGAGTCGCTGCAAAATATCATTTTCTACTACGCGCTCTTTGCCGTTACGCTGCTGCTGTTCCACCATTTCATCGGCCAGACGACCACCCGCTTTTTCGACAATCTCGGCGGCGCGCTGGGTACGCTGTGCCTGGGATTGCTGGTGTTTTACGGGGCGAACGAACTGCTCTACCGCGTGTGCAATGTGCTTTTTGACAGCCGCACCAACCTCAACGACACCGCCATCGCCGCCCAGATCGTCTCCGCCCCGCGCATGACGGCGCTGATCGTGGTGGTGCTCTCGCCGTTCGTGGAGGAGACGCTGTTTCGGGGGCTGGTCTTCGGCTGCATCCGCGAAAAAAGCCGCCCGGCCGCTTACGTGATCTCCTGTGCGCTGTTTGCGCTGCTGCACGTTTTGCCCTTTTTCCTCTCCTCCCACGATCTGGGCTATTTGATTTTAATGCTGCAATATCTGGTTCCCGGCTTGATTTTTGCCTGGGCCTTCGAGCACTCCGGCACGCTGTGGACGGCCATCCTGCTGCACGCGGTGGTCAACGCGCTGTCGCTGGGCATCATTTTGTCGTAAAGGAGGCGGTCGTATGCCGCACATTCAGCAGCTTTCGGCACATATTGCGGACCTGATCGCCGCCGGCGAGGTCGTGGAGCGTCCGGCAAGCGTCGTCAAGGAGCTTTTGGAAAACGCCATCGACGCCGGCGCCACCGCCGTAACGGTGGAGATCAAGGACGGTGGGATCACCTATCTCCGGGTGAGCGACGACGGCTGCGGCATTGCGCCCGACGAGCTGCCCACTGCGTTTCTGCGCCACGCCACCAGCAAGCTGCGCACAGCGGAGGATCTGTCCGCCATCGGCACGCTGGGCTTCCGCGGCGAGGCGCTCGCCGCCATTGCATCGGTCTCCCGGCTGGATATTTTTACCCGCACGCCCGGCGCGAGCGCCGGTGCGATGCTGCATCTGGAGGGCGGCGTACCCGGAGCGGTCAGCGAAGCCGGCTGCCCCGAGGGGACGAGCGTAATCGTGCGCGATCTGTTTTTTAACACGCCCGCGCGCTTGAAGTTCATGAAGCGCGACAGCGCGGAGGCCAGCGCCATTTCCGGCCTCGTTACGCATCTGGCGCTGTCGCACCCGAATATTTCCTGCAAGCTCATCAAGGACGGGACGGAGGTGCTGCACACCCCCGGCGACGGCGTGCTCAAAAACGCGATTTACGCCGCGCTGGGGCGCGAGTTTACCCTCAGCCTGGTCGAGGTGCGCGCGTGCGACGGCGCGCTTGCGGCGGCCGGATTCGTTACCAGGCCGCTCAACGGCCGCGGCACGCGCGGAATGCAGACCTTTTTCGTCAACGGGCGGCTGGTGAAATCCCAGCTTTTGACCGCCGCGCTGGAGGAGGCCTACGCCAACCGCATGATGAAGGGCAAGTACCCCGGCTGCGTGCTGAGCGTTACGCTGCCCTACGACACGGTGGACGTGAACGTCCATCCGGCCAAAACCATCGTCAAGTTCCTAAATGAAAAGCTGGTTTTCGATCTGGTCTATCACGCCGTGTCGGACGCGCTCGACCGCGACGGCGCGCCTGCGGCGGCACGGGACGCCGCGACGGCGCAGACGCGGCAGGTGCAAAACCCCCGCGGGGATTTCTACCGGACCATGACGGCGGAGCAATACCGCTCGTTGCAGGGCGGCAGCCAAAAGACCGGCGCGCGTCCATCTGCCGCAGCAGCGCCGCCTGTGCCTGCAAAGCCGCCGGCGTTTCAAACCCGCGTTCCCGCCGTGGACCTCGGTGAGTGGGGCGGCAGGACGCGCGTATCCGACGTCGGAAAGCGCGTGCCAGCGCCCGACCCGACCGGCGCGAGCCGCTGGAGCGAAACGCCGCCAGCGCCCGCACCCATGCCCGCACCGGAGCCGGAGCAGGCCACCCTTCTGCCCGAAGCCGCCGCGCCCTGGCGCATTGCGGGCGAGGTGCTGGATACCTATATCGTCTGCGAGGACGGCGAGAAAAACGTCTGGCTGATTGACAAGCACGCCGCGCACGAGCGGATGAATTTCGACCGCTTCAAGCGCCAGACGGGACCGATCATGTCGCAGACGCTGCTCACGCCGCTGGCTGCGGACTTTCCCGCGGCGGAGTTTGCCGCGCTGAGCGCGCGCCTGCCGCTGCTGCAGGAGTTCGGCTTCGACTGTGAGGAGTTCGGCCCGAACAGCCTGCTGGTGCGCGCGATCCCGGCCGACGTCGGAGAGGGGGAGGCGGTCAGCACGCTGGAGGAGATTGCCGGACAACTGCTCACGCACGAGGCCGACGCCGCCGACGCGCGCGACGCTCTGCTCGCGACGCTTGCCTGCAAGGCCGCGATCAAGGGCGGCATGAAAAGCGACGAGCGCGAGCTGCGCGTGCTGGTGGACAGGGTGCAGTCCGGCGAGATCGAATACTGTCCCCACGGGCGCCCCGTCAAGGCAAAGCTGAGCAAGTACGAGCTGGAAAAAATGTTCAAGCGGATCGTATAGGAGGAAATATGGAAAAAACCGGCAACCGTTTTGTGATCTATAAGGAAAAAATCAGCCTGGAAAAATCCGTAACGATTCTGCTCGACAGCCAGACGGGCGTGCATTATCTTGCCTACCAGGACGGCTATGCCGGCGGTCTGACCCCGCTGCTGGGGCGGGACGGCAAGGTCGTCGTTGTCCCCGTAGAAAATGGGCGCTGAGGTCGTCTGCGTCGTCGGCCCCACGGCCTGCGGCAAAACGAAGATGGGCGTGCTGCTGGCAAAAACGCTGGACGGCGAGGTCGTCTCCTGCGATTCCATGCAGATCTACCGCGGTATGACCATCGGCACCGCCGCGCCGACGAGTGGGGAGATGGAGGGCGTCCCCCACCATATGATCGGTATTGCCGATCCCGCCGAGCCGTATTCCGTGGCGCGCTACGTGCGCGAGGCGGCGCAGTGTGTGGACGACGTGCTTGCACGGGGGAAGACACCGATCATCGTCGGCGGCACGGGGCTGTATCTGGACGCGCTGCTTGCCGGTCGGTCGTTTGCCGCCGGGCAATCCGGCGGCGCAGTGCGCGCGCAGCTTACGCAGCGCGCCGCGCGGGAGGGGACGGCGCCCCTTCTTGCGCAGCTGCGCGCGGTCGATCCGGAGAGTGCGCAGCGCCTGAGCCCCAACGACCAAAAGCGCATCATCCGCGCGCTGGAGGTCTATCTGGAGACGGGCAAAACCCTCACGCAGCACAACCTGGACACACAGCGCGTTCCGCCGCGCTACGACGCGGTGTTCCTCGGCTTTGCGTTTGCGGATCGGGAGGATATGAAGGCGCTGATCGACCGCCGCGTGGATCAGATGGCGGAGCAGGGCCTGTTCGACGAGGTGCGCGCGCTGCTGCGCGCCGGCGTGCCGCGGGACTCCACCGCGTTTGCCGCCATCGGCTATAAGGAGTGTCTTTCCTATCTGGACGGGCAAAGCACGAAGGAGGAGGCGCTGGCGCTGATCAAGCTCCGATCGCGCCAGTATGCCAAGCGGCAGCTGACCTGGCTGCGGCGAAACGAGCAGATCCATTGGTTCTATTGGAAAAAAACGCGGGATTTCCGGTCGGCTCTCGCTTTTTCGACAGAAATCCTCTCTCAGCGTGGCGTATCCTACTGTTTGAGCGGAGATAATCCGCACAAATAGAAAGGATGGGTTCACCAATGAAAAAAATCAACAATTTGCAGGACGTTTTTCTCACGAAGGCGCGCAGGCAGTCCGCCGCGCTGACGGTTTTTCTCGTCAACGGCTTTCAAATGCGCGGCACGATCACCGGGTTTGACAGCTTCGTGGTCATCCTCGAAAGCGAGGGCCGCCAGCAGATGATCTACAAGCACGCCATCTCCACCGTCGTCCCCGCGCAGCAGATCGACCTGCGCGCCGATGAAAACGAGGAGGAGTAAGCCCTTGCAAAGCGCCGTTTCGAGGTACGTATGAAATCCACTTCTCTTTCCACCAAACTGATTACTTTTTTCCTGTTTCTGGCGGTCGCGGCGTATTTCGGCGTGGAGGGGTATCGCTACCTGGTCAAGCCGGAAACGACCACGCTGGTATACGCCTACCATACGGAAGAGACGATCTCCGTCAACGGCTACGTGGTGCGCGACGAGACGGCGATCGACAGCAGCGAAAGCCTGATCGAGCTCAGGCGCACCGAGGGGGAGCGCGTGGCAAACGGCAAGCCGGTCGCCACGGTGTACCACAGCGAGGATGCGCTGGAGGCCGCACAGGAACTGGAAGCGCTGGAATCCCAACTGGAGCAGCTTCGCTGCGCGCAAAGCGCCGCCAACGACACCGAGGCGTCGCTGCGTCTGGACGCCGACGTTGAGAGCGGCATCCTGGCGGTACACACCGCGCTCTCGCGCGATAACTACGCCGCGCTGGACAACCTTTCCGCAACGCTCAAAACGACGGTTCTCAAGCGGGAATTCGCTTACAGCGGCGCAAATCATCTCGGTGAGCGCATCGCCGCGCTGGAAGGACAGATCGCCGCCGTCTCCGCCTCGATCGGCGGCGCGGCGCAGACGATCACCGCCCCCTTTGCCGGCACCTACTCCGCCGTGGTAGACGGGTATGAATCCGTACTCACGCCTGAGTCGATCCAGTCGCTCACCCCCGCCGGACTGGATCGACTTGCGCCAAAGAACACGGCCGGCAACGCCGGCAAGCTCATCCGGGGGACCGTCTGGTACTACGTTGCCGCCGTCAGCCAGGCGTCGGCGCAGTCCCTGCGCGTGGGGCAGCAGCTTACGCTGCGCGCCGCCTCCGGCACAGACCTCGACCTGCCGATGAGCGTGTCCGCCATCGGCTCTCCGGAGGATGGGCGGGTGCTCGTTACGCTTACGTCCAACCGCTATCTGGCGTACGTAACGCTGCTGCGCAGCCAGAGCGCAGAGCTGATCGTGCGCAGCTACGACGGCCTGCGAATCCCCAAAAACGCGCTGCGTGTGAATGAAAACGGTCAATCGGGCGTGTACTGCCGCGTGGGACTGACGTACTATTTCAAGCCCGTGGACGTGATTTATCAATCCGAGGACTACTGCCTGGTGCGTCCCGGCGCGATCAACGCCAAGACGGAGCGGGAAGCCGCGCTCTATACCCTGCGCTCGAACGACGAGGTCGTTACCTCCGCGGGGGAAATCTATAACGGAAAGGTTGCTGAATGACCATGTCAATCGCTGAAAACATCGCAGCGGTGCGCGCGAACATCGCCGCTGCGGCCCGTGAAGCGGGACGCGAGCCGTCGGAGATCACGCTGGTGGGCGCCAGTAAGATGAACGACGCCGCCGCCTGCCGCGCTGCCATTGCCGCCGGGATCGACGCGCTGGGGGAAAACCGCGTGCAGGAGATGACGCGCAAGCTTTCGGAGAACGCCTACGACGGCACGCCGCTGCACTTTATCGGGCATCTGCAGCGCAACAAGGTCAAGGCCGTCGTGGGTAAGGTCGCGCTGATCGAGTCGATCGGCTCCTGCGAGCTGCTGACCGAGGTAAACCGGCAGGCGGAAAAGCTGGGCATCGTACAGGACGTTTTGCTGGAGGTCAACGTCGGCGCAGAGGCGTCGAAGAGCGGCTTTTCCGTGGACGCGCTTGCCGACGCGGCGGCACAGGCACAGACGCTCTCCGGCGTGCGCGTGCGCGGCCTGATGTGCATTCCGCCCGTAGCGGCGGAAACCGGCGGCAGCATACCGTATTTTGAAAAAGTTCACGCACTTTTTGTTGACATAAACAAAAAGTTGTATGATAATAAGCTTGATATTTTGTCGATGGGTATGAGCGGCGACTATGAAGACGCCGTCCGCTGCGGCGCGACGATGGTCCGCGTTGGCACGGCGATTTTCGGCGCGCGTCTCTATACGCTTTGACCGGGAAGGGGACAAGAGAACTATGAGTATTTTGGACGATCTGAAGAAATGGGCGCATCCCTATGAGGATGAGGACGAGGAATACGAGGACGATTTTCCCGATCTTGCCTCCCGCAAAGACTCCGGCGATTTTGCCGACGATCGCCGCAGCGCCGAGCGCAAGGCGGAGGATCGGCGCAACAAGGTCGTCAACATCCACGCCACCACGCAGCTCAAGGTCGTGCTGGTCAAGCCGGAGCGTTTTGAAAACGCATCGGAGATTGCCGACCACCTCAAGGAAAAGCGCACCGTAGTCATCAACCTCGAGTCCACGAACAAGGACATTGCGCGCCGCCTGGTGGACTTCCTCTCCGGCGTGGCCTACGCGGGCGAGGGGAAGATCAAGAAGGTTGCCGCCAACACCTATATCATCACGCCCTACCACGTGGACATCATGGGCGATCTGATCGACGAGCTGGAGAGCAGCGGGCTGTATCTGTAAAGAAAGAGGGCGCGTATGCGCCGCAAAATCCGGCGGGTTTCCCCGCCAAAAGGAGGACAAGCGATGCTGACACCGCAAGAAGTTTCCAATCATGTGTTCTCAAAGGCCGCGATCGGCGGTTACAATATGTCCATGGTGGACGAGTTTCTGGACGAGCTGACCGACGATTACACCTCCTTGTACAAGGAAAACGCCGCGCTCAAGGCAAAGCTCAAGGTCATGGTCGATAAGGTGGAGGAGTACCGCGCGACGGAGGATTCCATGCGCGCCGCGCTCCTTGCCGCGCAGAAGATGGCCAACAACATGGTGGAAGAGGCCAAGGCGCAGAAGGAAAATCTGCTGGCTGACGCCGAGGCGCAGGCCAAAGATAAGATCGACGCGCTGCGCGAGCAGGTTGCACAGGAGCAGGGGAAGCTCAACGTCGCCAAAAACGCCACGGCGGGCTTCGTCGCCCAGCTTCGCGCGATCTGCGAGCAGCAGATCCAGTTGCTTGACGGCGTACCCGATCTGACGCCAGAGGAGATTTTCCCGCCCGCGCAGGCGGCCGCCGCGCCGACGGACGTCAACTCCATCGAGGAAAAGATTCTGGCCTCCTTCCAGGGAAACGAGACGGAGGAGCCTGCCGCCGCGCAAGCCGATGCGGACGCGCCGGTGGACGAGCCTACGCGCGTGATCCCGGCGCCGCTGGAGCCGGACGACAGTCCCTTCGTGGACACCGCCACCCGCGCAATCGACCTCAGCGAGCTGAAATTCGGCCGCAACTATCGCGTGGACGAGCAATAATAAAAAAAGCGGCTTGACCGAGCCGCTTTTTTCTTGTGCAAAGGAGAGTATCCGTGAAAAAAGAGCCGATCATTGCCTTCCTTTATGATTTTGATAAAACGCTGTGTACCACCGATATGCAGGACTACGCCTTTATCCCCAGCCTGGGCATGACGCCGGAAACCTTCTGGCCGGAGGCGAACAGCTTCGGTTGGGCAAACCATATGGACGGGATCCTGGCCTATATGTACACGATGATCCGCAAGTCCCGCGAGAAAAACATTCCCCTCACGCGCGAGGGGCTGGTGGAGATGGGCCGCAGCATCGAGCTGTTCCCCGGCGTACAGGGCTGGTTTGCGCGCATCAACGCATTCGGGCGTTCCCTCGGCGTGCAAGTGGAGCACTATATCCTCTCCTCCGGCCTGCGCGAGATCATCGAAGGCTCGGCCATCAGCGGGGAGTTCAAAAAAATCTACGCCAGCGAGTTCTATTACGACGAGAGCGGCAGCCCCGTCTGGCCGAAGCTGACGGTCAATTTTACCGCCAAGACGCAGTTCGTCTACCGCATCAACAAGGGCGTGCTGGACGTTTCAAACGACCGCGACCTCAACGCCTCCATGCCGGACGACAGCAAGCGCATCCCGTTTACCAATATGATCTACGTAGGCGACGGACTTTCCGACGTGCCGTGCATGAAGATGATGCGCGCCTACGGCGGGCAGGCGGTGGCGGTGTATCAGAACAACAATCGCGCCGGCGTGGAGGATCTGCTTGCCAAGGGGCGCGTGGACTTTATCTTTCCCGCCGATTACAGCGAGGGGACGATCCTCGACACGACGATGAAGAATATCCTGCGCAAGATGGCGATCACCGACCTGCTGGCGGAGGAGAATCAGGAGCAGCTGCGCGCCGTGGGACAGGCGGAGGACCCCGATCAGGTAGGGCTGTTCTGAAAAAACGTGCGAAAACAGAATGAAGCCTGCGGAGCGCTGCTCCGCAGGCTTTTCGTTATTGCTTCGGCCGCTCAGCCGTTTTTCCGGCCGCCGTGGGTCGCCTTCATGCGCTGCTCGTGGTTGAGAATCGTCTTGCGGATGCGCAGCGCGTGGGGGGTTACCTCCAGCAGCTCGTCGTCTGCCAGGAATTCCAGGCACTGCTCCAGGCTCATCTGCTTGGGCGGGACCAGGCGCAGCGCGTCGTCACTGCCGGAGGCGCGCATGTTGGTCAGCTGCTTTTTCTTGCAGACGTTGACGGAAATGTCCTCCTGCTTGGGGGACACGCCCACAACCATCCCCTCGTACACGGGCACGCCCGCGCCGATGAACAGCTGTCCGCGCTCCTGCGCGTTGAACAGGCCGTAGGTGATAGACTCGCCGGTCTCAAACGCGACGAGCGAGCCGGTGTTGCGGCGGCTGAGGTCGCCCTTGTAGGGCGCGTAACTGTCGAACACGGAGGCCATGATCCCCTCGCCCTTGGTGTCGGTCAAGAATTCGTTGCGGTAGCCAAACAGCCCGCGCGCGGGCACGAGGAACTCCACCTTCATGCGATTGCCCACGGGGGTCATCTCCACCAGATCACCCTTGCGGGAGCCGATCTTTTCGATCACGGCGCCGACGGACTCCTGCGGCACATCCACCACCAGACGCTCAATGGGCTCGCACTTCTTGCCGTCGATGGTCTGGTACAGAACGCGCGGCGGGGAGACCTGGAACTCGTACCCCTCGCGGCGCATCGTCTCAATCAGGATCGAAAGGGACATCTCGCCGCGGCCGGCGACGTTGAAGGCGTCCATTGCGCCCTCGATCTCGCTCACGCGGAGCGATACGTCCTTGAGCGTCTCGCGGAACAGGCGGTCGCGCAGCTGGCGAGAGGTAACGTATTTGCCGTCGCGCCCGGCGTAGGGGGAGTCGTTGATGGAGAAGGTCATCTCCATCGTCGGCGCGGAGATCTTGACAAACGGCAGCGCCTCGACCGCCTCCGGCGCGCAGATCGTGTCGCCGATGGTGATGTCGCCGATGCCGGAGAGGCAGATGATGTTGCCCGCGGTGGACTCGGTAACGGGCTTTTTGGCAAGCCCCTCAAACTCGTACAGGGAGACGGCCTTGGCGCGCTTCGGTGCAGCGTCGGGCGCGTGGTAGTTGCAAACGGCAATCTCCTGGTTCTGGCGCAGCGTGCCGCGCTCAATGCGGCCGATGGCCATGCGGCCGACGAACTCGTTGTAGTCGATGGCGGAAACCAGCATCTGGAACGGCGCGTCCACGTCCGCCTCCGGCGCGGGAATGTACTCCAGGATCGTTTCAAACAGGGGCTTGAGATCGGTGCCGGCCACGTCGGGGGAGTAGGAGGCGGTGCCGTTGCGCCCGGAGCAAAACAGCATCGGAGAGTCGAGCTGCTCGCTCGTCGCGTCCAGATCCATCAACAGCTCCAGCACCTCGTCAACGACCTCGTGGATACGCTGGTCGGGGCGGTCGATCTTGTTGACCACGACGATCACGCGGTGCCCCAGCTCCAGCGCGCGGGAGAGCACGAAGCGCGTTTGGGGCATGGGCCCCTCAGCCGCGTCCACGAGCAGGATGACGCCGTTGACCATTTTCAAAATACGCTCAACCTCACCGCCGAAGTCGGCGTGGCCCGGCGTGTCGACGATGTTGATCTTCGTGTCGCCGTAGCGAATGGCGGTGTTTTTGGCAAGAATGGTGATGCCGCGCTCGCGCTCCAGGTCGTTGGAGTCCATCACGCGGTCCACGACCTCCTGATTCTCCCGGTAGACGCCGCCCTGCTTGAGCATTTCATCGACCAGCGTGGTCTTGCCGTGGTCCACGTGGGCGATGATCGCGACGTTGCGAAGATGGTTGTTCTGCATAGATATCTCTCCTTCCTGCCCTTGTGGCAGGCATAATGTTCAGTAAATTCACAACTTCCATAGTATATGACGATTATTTGCCGTTTGCAAGACATTTTTTGCAATTTTCATTGACAGTCCGCGCGTTTTTGGAGTAATATGGAGCAGCGCCGTCGGATGAGGTGTCTGCGGCAGCCGCACCCGCCCTCGTAGCTCAGCTGGATAGAGCGACCGCCTCCTAAGCGGTAGGCCACCCGTTCAAATCGGGTCGGGGGTGCCAAAACGCCATGATTCGTAAGAATCATGGCGTTTTTTTGTTCGGCTCTGGACAAGGTATGATCTTACGCAAAACGGATACGATATCTCTTCAAAGGAAGTTAAGGTGCGAATCAAATGATAAAAAACGACGGTAGAAAGCGGAACAGCCGAACTTGGACGATCTATGTGTGTGCTGCTTCTGGCGCTGTATGTGATTGAGTTTTTTGCGCTTTGTATTATCGTGCCGAAAGCAAAGGTGATGAGTGCTGTGCTTCTCGCCACTTATTTATTTACGGTTACGGTGTTGGGAACGCTGAAAAAGTACGAAAAGGAGCAATATCCGGAGACCCAACAGATTGAGGAGGTGGCCTCAGCGCCCGTCGCGGGATTCGTGTTTATTTGCTGGATATTATCCATGGTGATTCGATATCAGCTGGTAGATATCAAAAGTGCGCCCTATTTTTCGGACAGTTTGATTTTTCTCTTTCTGGCCTTTTGGCGTACCGCAATCAGGCTCAGCACAAGATGGAAAGCATTTCGGGCTGAAGGTTGACGATGACAAAGCGCCCCGCTCGATTCCGTCGAGCGGGGCGCTTTTGCCTCCGGACCGCCCACGTTGGCCGGTTCAGATAAAAAACCGCTTATGCAGCGATTCCCGCAGGGGACGGCAGACGCCGATGACGACGAGCATAATTCCCAGCAAGACCAGCGCGACCAGCGGGTAAAGCGACCACCAGCGCATACCGGCGCCGAAGGCCACCTTGAGCAGGAATTCAATCAAAACGCATAAGGCGCCCGTGGCGATCAGAGCGCCGCCGACGATATAAAGCCAGCGATGACGCGCCGAGCCGACGGCGTAGCGCAGCAGGACGAGCACCGTTTCCCCGATGAGCAGCACACCGCCGCTCACCGGCAGTGCGAAGGGCAAAAACCATCGCTCGCCGGTCTTCAGGCAAAGATAGAGCAAAAACAGCGCGACGCCCGCCATGTCGATGGGAAAAAAGGCCACCGGATTGCGGCGCTGAAACCAAAGCGGCAGGCACAGGACCAGATAACCCAGCAGCAATCCGCCGGCGACGTAACCGCTCCAGGTAACGCTGCGGTGCAGCTGCAGGTCGATCAGCAGACACAATACCAGCGGAATGGCAAACAGGACGCTGACGATGAACAGCGCACCGCTGTGGCTTACGGTTTCATCGCCCGCATAGGGAGGGTAGGGGGCGGGATCGGCGTCCTCCAAGATGTCGGGATGGAAAACCCGCGTGCCGCACAGCGGGCAGGCCTGGATCCCTTTTTGCAGCGAAACACCGCATTTGACACAGTACATGCTATACTCCTTATTTTTCGTTACTTTCCACGCTCACGCGGCAGCCCAGCCGGACGAGCTGGGTAAACAGCTGCTCTTCCAGCCGTGCGCGGCGCGTATTGCGCACCACGTTGACAAAGGTGCGCCCCTGCCAGCTCGTTACGCTGACGTTATAGGGTGCGCTGGCCTGCGAGCCCAGCACCAGCTCCACCCGGCGGACGTAAGGCGCCATCTCCTCTGGCAGCGTTACCTCGCCCAGGTTGGACAGGCATACGGTGGCAACGCTTTCCCCGACCCGGTCAAAAACGATGCGCAGGATCAGGTTCTTAACGCACAGCGGAATGATCTTGATGAGGGGATTGCGCTCGCTGTTGACGTTGGGCGTAAAGATGGCCGACATATTCTTGGCGGTGATGGCCAGCTGCATTTGATGGTGGACGATCTGCGCCAGCTCCGCAAGCGTATAGTCGCCCATGCGCGGATCGACGCCGACGTTCGCCACGGCGACGAAATTGCGCATGGTTTCGCCGCCGTAGAGCCTGCGGAGATTGACCGGGATCTGCACCTTGACGGGCTTACGGCGCTTCCGCCGGGGCATGTCCTGTGCCTGGATCTCCAGCAGGGAGTGGAGCAGCAGCGCCGTCAGATAGGCGGTCAGCGTAACGCCCAGCGCCTTCGCGCGGGAGCGAAGCGCTTCGCTGTCCAGAATGCCGAGCGTAACGTGCAGAAAGCGGTCCGGCTCCGGATCACCCCGCAGCCGGTATACGTTGCGGTCGTCGCGCGGCGCGGCAACGGGTCCTGCATGGGCGCGAAAGCTGTCAACCAACTCGGCGGCAGGCGGCGGCTGTGCAGGATCCCTGACGCCGCAGGTGCAGGGAATGGACACGCCGCAGTGCCGCCGGAGATATTCCGCGGCCAGCGACTTGGCAAAGATCATGCCGCCCGTGCCGTCCGTAACCGAGTGAAAAAACTCCACCGCCATTCGGTTGCGGTAATAGAGCACGCGGACGGCGCATTTGCGGATATCGCCGCGTGTCATCGGGCGAAGCGGCTGCCAGCCGTCGGGCGCGACGAGGGGCGGGCGGGGCAGCTCTTCCAAATAATACCAGAACGCGCCCCCGCGCACGCGGACGCATACCGAGGGGAAGCGTGGCGCCACGGCGTCCAGCGCCTGCTGCAGCCGCGCGGGGTCGACCGGGTCGGAAAACGTGAAGGAGATGCGGAACAGGTTGCTCCAATGTCTGCGCAGGGAAGCGGGGAAAATCAGCGCCGCATTGTCCAGGCGCATCCAGCGCAGCTTGTGCTGTGAAGGGTCCAAGGCGAGTCCTCCTTAGCGTGTTTTGTCTCGTTTTGCCGAACGCCGCACCCAGGCGGCGCAGTCTTTGAAACGAAGACGATTATACCACAGCCGATTTTCCGTTTCAAGCACAGCCGCCGCCCTCCCCGGCCGGGCCAGGTCCCTGTCGGGAAGAGCGCGATTTTCAAGGGATTCACAGCGGCCCTTTGCCATTTTTCGGGTGGGTTTACCCGGCGCTCACGAGGCGCCCCGGGCGCCGGGCAGGCGCACGGCTTTCGCGCTGCCATGTTAGTACGCTATCGAATTATCATTATAATGTACAATTATTTTCGGCTTTATGGCCCATTTTCTATTGATTTTGACCAAATCTATGGTATGATAGTGGCAGTAAGCTGCGGGGCTCCCCGCGGTGCGGCGGGCGCCGCGCCTGCCATGCGTATGCATTTTGCACGGCAGGAATCCGAATCTGACGAAACGAGGTCGATCCCCATGATTATGAATCCCGCCGCCATCCGGCACGTGGTCGTAGACGGGCACAGTCTGACGTTGGAAAGCTTTGTTGCCGTCGCGCGCTGCGGCGCCACGGTGGAGCTTGCGCCCTCTGCGCTGGAAGCGATGAAAAAATCCCGCGCTCTGGCGGAAAAGATCGCCGCCGAGGGGCGTGTGGCCTACGGCATTACCACCGGCTTCGGTGAATTTCAAAAAGTCGCCGTTCCCAAGGAGATGAGCAATCAGCTCTCCACCAACCTGATCCTCAGCCACTGCACCGCCGCCGGCGAACCCTACGCCGACGAGATCGTGCGCGGCATGATGCTCCTGCGCACCAACGCACTGTGCGTGGGCGTTTCCGGTGTGCGTCCGATCCTGGTTGAGATGCTGCTCGATATGCTCAACCGCGGCGTAACCCCCATCGTCCCGGAAAAGGGCTCCCTCGGCTCCTCCGGCGACCTGGCGCCGCTGGCGCATATGACGCTGCCGATGCTCGGCCGCGGCGAGGCCACGTATCGGGGCGTGCGGATGAGCGGCGCCGAGGCAATGGCAAAGGCCGGCATCAAAACGCTGGACACCCTCGTTTCCAAGGAGGGGCTCGGCATGACCAACGGCACCTGCGCGATGACCTCCGTCGGCGCGCTGGCGCTGTACGATACGATCTGCGCCGCGCAGCTTGGCGACGTGATCGCCTCGCTTTCGATGGAGGGCCTGACCGTTTTGAAAAACGCCTTCGATCCCCGCATCCATCAGGTGCGTGGGCAGAAGGGGCAGATGCTCGTCGCCGCCAATCTGCGCGCTTTGACCGACGGGTCCGAGATCATTGACAACAGCCAGTCCGACCGCGTGCAGGACGCCTACGCCCTGCGCTGCATTCCGCAGTTGCACGGCGCTTGCCGCGACGCGCTGGACTTCGTGCGCGAGAAGGTCGAGATCGAGCTCAACGCCGTAACCGATAACCCGCTGCTGTTTTCCGACGACGAGGCCGTCATCTCCGGGGGCAACTTCCACGGCGAGCCGATGGCCCTGCCGTTCGATTTCCTCGGCATCGCCGCTTCCGAGCTGGCCAACGCCTCCGAGCGCCGGACTGAGCGCATGGTCAACGCCGCCCTTTCCAACGGTCTGACCCCGTTTTTGACGGTCGAGCCGGGCGTCAACTCCGGCTTTATGATCGTGCAGTACGCCGCCGCCTCCATGGTCAGCGAGAACAAGGTCTACGCGCACCCGGCGTCGGTGGACTCCATCCCCTCCTCTGCCAACCAGGAGGACGTCGTTTCCATGGGCACCACCGCCGCGCGCAAGGCGCGCATGATCCTCAAGAACACGCAGGACGTCCTTGCGGACGAATTGCTGACCGCCTGCCAGGCGATCGACGTGCGCCGCCGCCTCAACACCCACGGTCAGGGCATTACGCCGCTGCACGAGGCGCTGCATCGGCACGTGCGCGAAAAGGTCGCCTTCTATGAGATCGACCGCGAGATCTGGCCCGACATCCGCGCCTGCGAAGAGATGATCCGCTCCGGCGAGCTGCTGAACATCGTCAAGGAATACATTCCCGATTTCGAATAATCCAATGAAAAACGGGGCATGGAACGCGTCCATGCCCCGTTTTATCTCACTTTTTGGAGGAATCCACTATGACTTATCACATCGTTCGCGCGGATCCCGCCGGCAACATCACCCTCTTTGTGCTCGATCCCGTGGAGAAGGCGCAGCGCGCCCCCCTCTCCGCACAGCTGATGGCCATGCCCGAGTGGAAGGCTGAGCAGGTGGGCTTCCTGTGTGAGACGACCGGCGCGTGCGACGGCCACATGGAAATGATGGGCGGCGAGTTCTGCGGCAACGCCACCCGTGCCTTCGGCATGCTGACCGCACAGAGCAAGGGCCTACAGGGCAGGCACAGCCTGATCATCGAGACCAGCGGCTGCGACCACCCCGTCGCCGTGGACGTGGACGTGGAGGCCGGCACGGCGCGCGCCGAAATGCCCCTTCCCCTCTTTGCCCGTTCCGAGCAGGTGGACGGTGTGACCGGCACGCTGGTACACCTCGGCGGCATCGCGCACTTCGTGGTGGAGGGCGTCACGCCCAATCAGGACTTTTTCGACCGCGCGGAGCCGATGTTCGGCACGCTGGAGGGGCTGGACGCCTATGGCGTGATCTTCCTCTCGGGCGACGGCCGCATGACTCCGCTGGTGAAGGTCCCCGCGACCAATACGCTGGTGTGGGAGGGGAGCTGCGGCTCCGGCTCGCTCGCCGCGGCGATCGCGCAGAGCCAGGATGCGCCGGACGGCGAGTTTGCCCGCGACTATGTCCAGCCCGCCGGCACCGTACGCGCCACCGTCGTGCGTGAGGGCGGCAAGGTCGTCAGGACTTATATCGGCGGCTCCGTCACGCTGGACGAGCCGGTCGAGGTCACGCTGTAAACAAAATCAGATCAATAAAAAAGGAGTGAGCGATGCTCACTCCTTTTTTATTATGATTCCAGCAGCAGCTTCATCATGCGCTCCGGCGCATCGAGGAACTGCTTGGTCAGTTTGTAATGCTCGGTCTCCCGATAGGCGACGGGCCGGATCCCGTCGTCCGAAAGCTGCAGGATCTCCGCATCCGGATAGGCCATCAGGATGGGGGAATGCGTGGCGATCAAAAACTGCGAGTCCCGCTTGACCAGATCGTCGATGGCGCACAGCAGACTCAGCAGCCGCTGCGGGGAAAGCGCGGCCTCCGGCTCGTCAAGCAGGTACAGGCCTCGCCCCTCAAAGCGGTTGACGATCAGCGACAAAAACGCCTCGCCGTGGAACTGTTCATGCAGCGAAACGCCGCCGTAACGGTCAAGCTTACTGGTCTGGTCGAGGTAACTGGCGGCGTTATAAAAGCTCTCTGCGCGCAGGAAAAACCCGTCGTCCGGATAAGCTGCGCGGCTCAGCGTCAAATATTCATGCAGGTCAGAGTGGGAATCGTGCGTGGAAAACAGGAAGTCGCGGGAGCCGCCCTCGGCATTGAAGCCGCTGGCCACCGCGATAGCCTCCAGCAGGGTGGATTTCCCCGTTCCGTTCTCGCCGACGAAAAAGGTGACCGGCTTGGAAAATACAAGCTCCTCGCGTTCCAGCTGCCGGATCACCGGCAGCGCGGAGAGATAGGAGTCCTCCGGCGGCAGCTCGTGCAGACGAACGGCGCTGATGTAATTCCGATTCATCGATGTGTTCAGCACAATCCCAGGCAGTGGCGTATTTCACCGGTGGAATACAGCGAGCCCCAGGCGCAGATCACGTCCTGCGCATCCGACAGCGCCAGCACGCGCGCCACGCCGTCCGGGACGGAATCCGCCGTCTCTGCCTGCGCGCCCTGCTCGCGCAGCCAGACGGCAAGCGTCTGCGCATCCAACGCGCGCTCGCTCGGCGGTGTGATCGCAACGAACGCCTTTGCCATCGGCAACGCGCAGGAGAGCATCGCGCGCCAGTCCTTGTCTGCCAGCACGCCGACGAGAAAGAGCAGCTTCTTTTCGCCGTACAGCTCGGCAAGCGCCTGCGTCAGCGCCTGCGCGCACTGGGGATTGTGCCCGCCGTCGATGATAAAGTCCGGCGCGCGGCGCGCCAGCTCCATCCGACCGGGCCATTTGGCCTGGGCAAGCCCCTGCACGACGGCGTCCTCGCGGATCTTCCAGCCCCCCGCGCGCAGCGCTTCCACCGTATCGAGCGCCGTGATGGCGTTTTTGAGTTGGTACGCGCCCAGCAGCGACAGGCGGTAAGGCCCCTTGCCGCGATAGCGGAAGGCCTGTCCCTCCGGCGTGGAGGAGAGTATCTCCAACGCGGTTTCATCCGTGATCGTCAGCGCGGCGCCCTGCTCGGCGCACACGCCGCGCACGACCGCCTCCACGTCTTCGCGCTGCCCGTAGAGCACGGCGCGGCCGCCGGGCTTGATGATCCCGGCCTTCTCCGCCGCGATCAGCGCGTGGGTAGAGCCCAACTGCTGCGTGTGCTCAAGGCCGATGTTGGTGAGCACCGCGACCTCCGGTACGGGGATGACGTTGGTGGAGTCCAGCCGCCCGCCAAGTCCCACCTCCAGCACCGCGACGTCGCAGCGCATCTCTCGGAAATAGCACAGGCCGATGGCGGTCATCAGCTCGAATTCCGTGGGCTGCTCGGTCATATCCTCCGCTGCGGCAAGCACGCGCTGCGTCAGCGCGACGAGCTGTTCGTCGGTGATAAACGCGCCGTCCACCTGCATCCGCTCGTGGAATCGGTAGAGATGCGGGGAGGTGAACAGTCCCGTGCGATAGCCGGCCGCGTGCAGCACGGACGCCACGATCGCCGCCGTGGAGCCCTTGCCGTTCGTGCCGGTAATATGGACGAATTTCAGCGCGTTTTGCGGCTCCCCCAGCCGGGAGAGCAGCGCGCGCGTGCGCGCGAGCCCGGGCTTACAGCCGACCCAGGAGCGCCGGTGGATCAGCGCAACGGCTTCCGCTCCGTTCATACATCCGCGCCCCCTTCCCGTCGTTCCCGTATCGTTGCCAGCATACAAACGGCGTCGTCCGCGCCCGTAAGCTCAAGCGAGACGATCTCGCCGCACAGCAGCGCGCACTCGCCTGCGGCGAGGGCTTGCTCCGCCGTGCCGCAGCGCAGCGCACAAGATCCCTGCGCACAGTAGACGACCGCCCAATCCGCCCGCACCGCGATGCGGGATGGGGCGTCGCCGCAGCGGATCGCGCGCAGCGCGCCGTCGCAGCGGTCCTTGCGCAGCATCAAATTGAAATCCGTACACCGTCCGCGGGAACGGGTGTCGTCCCCGCCGTCAAAGCCGTGCACCTCGTAGGGGACGAGCCGCCGCTCCGCCCCGCCGTTGTGGCGCAGCGTCATTTCGCCGCGCAGCGGGGCAATGTAGCGGTAATAGTCCGCAAGCGCCGTAAAATCAGATTCCGCAAGCTCCACGGCGGCGGAGCTTACACGCCACAAAAAATCGCGCGCAGCGTACACCGCGCCCTCCGGCGCGATGGCAAGCTGTGTGGTCGTCCCGCCGGACCACTGCGTCGTAACGTAGTCGGCCGGAGTCAGACGGATCATGGTCGGTTTCATGGGCAGTCAATCCCCTCTTCGTCAGAATAACCCACAATGGAAACGAATGCCTTCGGCTATTGTACCGAAGGCATTCGCGTTTTGCAATATCCTTTTACTCGATCGACGCGAGGATCTTATTGTAGCACGCATCGGCCAGCGGCAGGCAGCGCGCCAGCATCGCCTCGCCCTTGGCGCGGTACTCGTCGGCAAAGGCCTGGTCCTTGATGCTGCCGATGTTGATCAGCACGTTCAGCCAGGCGCTCTGCATGGCGGTCTTGAGGCTCAGCGCGGCGACGCCGAGATCGCTTGCGGCGCTTTCATTCGTCTTGCCGATCAGCCCGGCCAGCAGGTCGATCGACGCGGCGGCAAGCTCCATCATCTCGAACGGGGTCTTGGTGCAGGCCTTGAGTCCGTCCTGAATGGCGGCGGTGCGGGCAGCCTTTTGCTCGTCGGTATCCTTGGGCATACCGAACGCGGCGCTGACGACGTTGAACGCCTCGGTATCGCGGTCCATCACGTCAATAAAGCGCGCCTGCAGCGCGGCGGCCTCCTTCTGGGACGAGAGCACCAGCTCCTGCACGTCGGCGTACTTCTTTTTGCCGACCGTCAGCCCGCTGACCATCGCGGCCAGCGCAACGCCGATGCCGCCCGCCAGAGCGGCGACGGAACCGCCGCCGGGCGCCGGAGCGTCGGAGGCCACCAGATCCACAAACGCAGTTACCTGCATATCAGCTAATTTCATAACGTTTTCCTCCCAATCCGTTGATTATTCCATGTCGATGAGATGATACTCCATGACCTGGTTCTTGCAGTCAAAGTCCTTTGCCTTGAGATAAAACTCCGCACAGTCGATCAGCGCCTTGGCGGGGGTCAGGCCGACGATCTCGCTTTCGATGACGCGGGTACCGTAGCGCTCGGCCAGGGCCTTGATCATCTCGTAGACGACGTAGAGCGGGGTGTCCTCGAAATTGACCATATTCATGGAAACCTGGGCAATGCCGCGGTCCTCCAGCATGAAGCCCATCGCCTTGCAGCTGCGGAAGCCGCCGGAAGAGGCGCGGATCACCTTGGCGATCTTCTTGGCAATCTCCACATCGGAGGTGTCGAGGTTGCAGTTGAATGCGACCAGCGGCATACGCGCGCCGATGGCGGTGATACCGGCGGTCGGGTGGATCTTACGCTCGCCGAAGTCGGGCGCCCACTCCTCCTGAAGGAGCTTTTCGGGCATTCCCTCAAACTCGCCCTTGCGGCAGGTGGCGAGGTTGCGGCGTTCGGGACGGGTCGCGGAGTCCTCATACAGGAAGGAGGGCACGTGCAGCTCCTCCCAGATGCGCCTGGCGACGCGGCGGGACATCTCGACGGCCTCCTCGACGGTTACGTCCATCTGGGGCACGAAGGGGATGACGTCGGTCGCACCCATGCGCTTATGCTCGCCGTGGTGCTTATTCATGTCGATGCGCTCCGTGGCGACCTTGGTCAGCCGGAAGGCAACTTCCTCGATCGCCTCCGGCGAGCCGATGAGTGTGAATACGCAGCGATTGTGATTGCCGTCGGTCTGTGCGTCGAACAGCGTGCAGCCGGGAACGCTCTTGGCGGCGTCAACGAGGGCGTTATAGGTTGCCTCGTCCTTTTCCCTGCTACAGCTGAAATTGGGGATGCATTCGATAAGCTTTGCCATAACGGATTTCCTCCCATAACGTATGATAAGCCGGCACAAATAGCCGACCGGACGTTTACCGCCGTCATTATACCGCAGCATTCGGGATTCGTAAACGCTTTTCTTTCTCCTTTTTCTGTGCAGGATTTAAATTTTTTAAGTTTCCACGCCGCGCAAGCGGCGAAAAATGTGGCAAATATATCGGATAGGTACTTTTCATTGCACCCCAGATCCGCTATAATGCAGGAGTAAACAAACGCAGCGACAGGCCGGAGGGCCGTATCGCTTGTGCTGAATTTTTGAGGAGGAACTTGAAATGTCTGCCGATTTTACCAACGCCATGACGATCAAGCTGGACTATGAGCTTCCCGCATATCCGAAGATGGACGGCCGCTATCGCCGCGCCCCGCGCCGCGAGTCGCATTTGAGCGAAGCGGACAAGGCGCTTGCCATCCGGAACGCGCTGCGCTACATCCATCCCGACCACCACGCGCAGATGGCGCGGGAGTTCGCCCAGGAGCTTGCCGAGCACGGACGTATCTATGGCTACCGTTTCCGTCCGGAGGGTAAGCTCTACGGCAAGCCCATCGACGAATACCGAGGCAAGTGCATCGAGGGCCGCGCCATCCAGGTCATGATCGACAACAACCTCGATTTTGACGTGGCGCTCTATCCCTACGAGCTGGTTACCTACGGCGAGACCGGCCAGGTCTGCCAGAACTGGATGCAGTACCGTCTGATCAAGAAGTATCTCGAAGAGCTGACCGACGAGCAGACGCTGGTCGTCATGTCCGGCCATCCGCTCGGCCTGTTTCACTCGCACAAGCTCGCCCCGCGCGTCATTATCTCCAACGGTCTGATGGTCGGCACCTTTGACGATCAGGAGAATTTCAACCGCGCCGCGGCGCTGGGCGTCGCCAACTACGGTCAGATGACCGCCGGCGGCTGGATGTACATCGGGCCGCAGGGCATCGTCCACGGCA
>CAMZIO010000021.1 GCA_947307255.1 uncultured Clostridia bacterium
CGTCGCGCCGTTGCCGCTAACCGTCAGCTCGTAGCCGGCCAGCGTCGCGTCGTTCTGATTCTCGGTAACGGTGTAGGTGCCCGCCGGGACGTTTTCCAGCGTGTACACGCCGTTTTCAAAGTCCGCGTAGCGCACGGTTACAGGCCGGAAAGCCGCGTCCTGCGCGTCGGGCGTGCCGGTGATCGTGAAGCGGGTGCCGTCGGGCGTCTGCGCCCCCTCGGCCTTCTTCACGATCTGGATCGTGCCGCTGGTGCAGGTGTTGGTGATTTCAAAGCCGTCGACCGTCGTCTCGTAGCCGGGAACCGCGTCCTCGGTTACGGTGTAGACGATCTCCGTTCCCTCGCTGTAAACGGGCATCTTCTCAAAGGTGTACGCCCAACCGTCGTCCGCCGTTACAGTCTGGCTCGCCACCGGCTCGCCGTTCGCCAGCAGGTTGACCGTGATGCTCTCCGGGCGGAATCTCGCGGCGCCGTCGTCCCAGGTCTTGGTTACGGTGATGTCCTTCCACGGCCGCTCGCCGCTGTAAGTATTGGTGAAGGTTACCGGGTGCTCTATGGCAAAGTACGTATACTCTTTTTCGCCCCGTAAATAATGATCCATCTTGTGAATCCAACCATCGCCGTATCGTTTCATGCTGATTTGGTGCTCATACTCATAGTTACCAACGGTCCAAGGCCAAGTAAGGGTGCAAGTAAAGGTGCGAATCACATCGCCGGCTTCGTCCCAGGCCTGCGCAACGGCTGCATAGCCTTCATCTTCATATTCTACTTTTTCATTATTCTGATAATGATAACCTTTTCTGAAATACTCAAAATTATCATCTGCGTCAAGCTCCGTACGCTCGGTCCCGGATACCAGGGGATAGCCGTCGGGGAGAAACTCTCTAATCGGTGTAAATGTGTAGGTTACGGCGGAATTTAGATGCAGATTGAATCTGTTCGCATAATTAAGGAAGCCTTCCTCAGCGTCCACACCACCAACGCTAATGCTAATGTACGGGTTTCTCCCGCCATCAAAATCGTTCAAATCTTCAAAAAAGCAGGTACGCCAGTCGTTGTCCTGCGACAGGGTCTGTTTGGACCAGCCGCCGATATCCTCCGGGTTAACGTAGGCGTCGTAGACATCCTCACCCCAGTATGCCGAGAAAAAATCAGAGGACCATCCGTCGGCGTTCCAGCCCAGCGCTTCCAGCTCCGCTTTAGGGATAGGGGCACCTAAAACTTCCAGGAGATAGAAGCAGTCATAATAAGAGGAATCATAAGGCGGCTGGGCACCGTACGTCCAATCCGGATGCTCACTGTAGTATGCGTCAATGCCCGGATGATACTTTTCCGCAAGCGCATAGCCAGTCTGCGAGTCGTTCGAGGACAGCAGCGCATAGAAGATATCCACCGACGCGGGGATCACGCCCTGCTCGATCAGCGCGGCCAGCTCGTCCGCCGGGATCTCCTCACCGTCGGCATATTGCCAGACCTTCCGGACGTTTTGCACGTGGACGTTGTCGCCTATGGGCTGGGCGACGCCAGGGTCGTGGCCATCGCCACCGCCGACAGCACCGGCGAAGACCGCGCTCGGCGCCAGCGAGAGCACCATCACCAGCGCCAGCAACATGGATAACAGCTTCTTGTGTTTCATAAAAAGAACCTCCTTTATACGATAAACCCCTATTTTTTAATAAGCGGCGCCGTCAATTCGCCGCTTTAATCAGTATTATTGTATTACGATTTTCGTTGCTTTGCAAGGAATATCTCACCTCCCCCTCCTTTTTGTAAGATATGCACAAAACTACAACGTTTTTTTGTGCAACAGCGCAACAGATCGCATGGTCTTTCTCTCCCGCCGCATCCAAAACGGCACAAAAAAGGAGGAAGCGGTACGCTTCCTCCTTCTTTTCTGTTCTGCATCGCACGATCAAAGGGCGGCGCGAAGCGCGTCCACGCGGTCGGTCTGCTCCCACCGCACGCCCAGATCCTCCCGGCCCATATGCCCATAGGCCGCCAACTGACGGTAAATCGGACGGCGCAGATCAAGGTCGCGGATAATCGCCGTGGGACGCAGGTCAAAAACCTTGTCCACCGCCGCCGCCAGCTTTTCATCGCTGACGACGCCCGTGCCAAAGGTGTCGATCAGCACGGAAACGGGTCTGGCCACCCCGATCGCGTAAGCGAGCTGCACCTGGCATTTGTCAGCCAGCCCCGCCGCAACCACGTTTTTCGCCACATAGCGCGCGGCGTAGGCGGCGCTGCGATCAACCTTCGTGGGATCCTTGCCGGAGAATGCGCCGCCGCCGTGGGGCGCGCTGCCGCCGTAGGTATCCACGATGATCTTGCGTCCGGTCAAGCCGGAATCGCCCTGCGGACCGCCGATCACGAAGCGGCCGGTCGGATTGATATAAATTTTAGTATTCTCATCCATCAGCCCTTCCGGGATCGTGGGTTTGATGACCAACTCCACCATGTCGCGGCGGATCTGGTCCAGCGTAACGTCCGGGCTGTGCTGTGTAGAGAGCACCACGGTGTCCACGCGGACGGGACGCCAGGCGTCGTCATACTCCACGGTAATCTGCGTCTTGCCGTCGGGACGCAGATAGTCCACCACGCCCTGCTTGCGCACGTCGCTCAGGCGCTTGGCCATCTTGTGCGCGAGGGAAATCGCCAGCGGCATCAGCTCCGGCGTCTCGTTGCAGGCATAGCCGAACATCATGCCCTGGTCCCCTGCGCCGTTGTCAAGCGCGCCGTCGTCGCTCTGCTTGGCCTCCATTGAGCGATCCACCCCCATGGCAATGTCGCCGCTCTGCTCGTCAATGCTGGTGAAAATGCCGCAGGTGTCGCAGTCAAATCCGTATTTCGCGCGGTCGTAGCCGATATCACGGATCACGCCGCGCGCGATTTTGGCGATGTCCACGTAGCAGGAGGTCGTAATCTCGCCCATCACGTGGACAAGACCGGTGGTTACCGTCGTCTCGCAGGCGACGCGGCCGTTGGGGTCGCGCGCAAGAATCGCGTCAAGCACCGCGTCGGAAATCTGGTCGCAGATCTTGTCGGGATGCCCCTCGGTAACGGATTCAGAGGTAAATAAACGTTTTGCCATAATTTCTTTCCTTTCTTTTTCCGGGAAATGCAACAAAAAAGCGCTCAGTCGAAGGCTGAGTGCTGCAATGCTTGCTTTTCCTCATCTTTCGATTCGTTCGTCGGATTTGGCACCTTGCGCTTTTGCAGGTTGCCGTGGTTTCATCGGGCCGATCCCTCCACCACTCTTGATGAAGTATTCACTTATGGGATACGTGGAAATTATTGTAGCATATCCTTCCGTTTTGTCAAGCCCATTTACCGAAATTTTGATGATTTTAAACCGCTGCCGTTTCGCCGCAAGCGTTCTTGCACGATTCGCATTTGTCCGGTTGAAAAGCGGCGGCAGATGCGCTATACTCGCCTTAACAAGTCGCGGAGGTTTGACAATGAAGCGTTCTACTGGCGGGTATTTCTATATCGTTCTTTGCGCGCTGATCTTCAGCACGATGGAGATTATGCTCAAAACCGTGCACGGCGTATTTGCGCCCATGCAGATCACGGCGCTGCGTTTTCTGGTCGGCGGCGTGCTGCTGATCCCCTTTGCCGCGCATACGCTGCGCAAAAAGGACGAACGGCTCCGCCGCCGGGATCTGGGCTTTTTCCTTCTCACCGGCTTTCTGTGCGTGGTACTGAGCATGGTGATCTACCAAATGGCGGTAACGCATACCAAAGCCTCCGTCGTGGCGGTGATTTTCTCCTGCAACCCCATTTTCGTAACGGTGCTCGCCGCGCTTCTTCTGCACGAGGAGATCCGCCGCAATCATATCCTGGCGCTCATTTTGGAGGTCCTTGCCATCGTTATCATCGTCAACCCCCTGCACACACAGCTCGACCCGCTCGGCGTACTGCTTGCAATCCTCTCGGCACTGTTGTTCTCGTTTTACAGCGTGGTGGGTAAACGCGCGAGCGCCCGGCTGGGCGGCATCGTCGTTACCTGCTGCACCTTCCTGTGCGGCGCGATGGAGCTGATCGCGCTGCTGCTGCTCGGCCGCGGGCCGCTGGCAGATCCGTTCCGAACCGCCGGGCTGGATATCTTCGTCAATGTGCCGCTTTTCTCCGGTATTCCCGCCTCCGCGCTGCCGTCGCTTTTCTATATCTGCGCAATCAACTCCGCGGCAGGCTTCGTCTGCCATATGCTGGCGATGGAAAAGACCTCCGCGCGGGAAGCGTCGCTGATTTTTTTCCTCAAGCCGATGCTCGCGCCGGTCCTCGCGCTGATTTTTCTGCACGAGAGCATCCCCGTCAATATGCTGGTGGGCATCGCCTGCTTTTTGATCGGCTCCGGTGTTGCGATCCTGCCGGGTTTCGTTGCGGCGCGGCGGCAAAGCGCCGAAACGTAACCCCCTGCGACGGATGATAAAAAAGCCGTCCGGTCCATATGGGCCGGACGGCTTTTTTACTCTTTTGCCGAAAGCTCCACTGCGTGGCGCACGAAGCTCAGCGGCGGAACGGGCTTCGGCAGCTTCATGCGGAATACGGTCTGCGGCGTGCGGGGATTGGGAAGCGCCTCCCCCTCCCGGTCGTACATCATCGGCACGGTGAAGGTAAACGGACGGCAGTCCGGGCCGACAAGCTCCACCTCGTCGCCCGCTGAAAACTTGTTGCGCAGGGAAAGCACGGCGTTGCCGTCTTCATCGCAATCGGTTACCACGGCACAGATCTGCCAGGTGCGAATATAACGGGAGTTCTCCGTATACTGCCCCGGCTCACCGTAGTAAAAGCCGGTGGAATAGCGGCGGTGGCTGACGTGCTCCACCTCATCGCGCCAGACGGGGTCGACCGGCCTGTCGGCCGCCACGTCGTCGAGCACGTGCCGGTACGCCCCCGTAACGATGGCGGCATAGTATTCCGACTTGGCGCGCCCTTCGATCTTGATGCAGTCGATCCCGGCGTCGCAGATATCGTCCAGATGGTCGATCATGCACATATCACGTGAGTTCATGATATAAGTGCCCTTTTCGTCTTCAAACACGGGGAAAAATTCTCCGGGGCGCTTTTCCTCCATCAACGCGTACTGATAGCGGCAGGGCTGCGCGCACGCACCGCGGTTGGAATCGCGGCCCGTCATGTAGTTGGAAAGCAGGCATCGGCCCGAATAGCTCACACACATAGCGCCGTGGCAGAAGGTCTCGATCTCCAGTTCCTGCGGAACGCGCGCACGCAGCTCCCGGATTTCCTGTAAAGTAAGTTCCCTTGCCAATACCACGCGCTTTGCGCCTAATTCGTACCATGCGCGGGCACATTCATAGTTGGCGACGCTCTGCTGCGTGGAAACGTGCCGTTCACAGCGGGGGGCGTACTTCCCTGCCAGCGTAAACGCGCCCAAGTCCGCCAGGATCAGCGCGTCCACCCCCGCGTCGTTCAGCCGCTCCAAATGCTCCGGCAGCCGCGCGATTTCCCCGTTGCGCGGCATGGTGTTCACCGTCGCGTGTACGCGCACGCCGTGCGCGTGCGCAAAGCGCACGGCAAGCGGCAGCTCTTCGGCGGTGAAGTTTCCTGCAAAGGAACGCATCCCGAAGCTCGTCCCGGCGAGATAGACAGCATCCGCGCCGTAGAGCACAGCCATCTTCAGTTTTTCCATGTCCCCGGCGGGGGCAAGAATCTCCGGTTTTTTTCTCATCCCTTGTAATCGGCGCTGTTGACAAATGCGAGATGCTCGGCATAGGTGCGGAAGAAGTGGTGCACGTTGTCCTTGCCCAGCGCATAGAAGTAATATCCCGTTTCAGCCGGATCCAACGCCGCTTCAATGGCGGCGAGGCCGGGGTTGCCGATCGGCGTGGGGGGCAAATAGGGGGTTTTGGACAGATTATAGGGCGTATCTGCGGCGAGATCCTCCTCGGTGAGCTTGCCGGTATAGCGATCGCCCAGGCCGTAGATCAGCGAGGCGTCGATCTGCAGCAAATGATAGGTCTCCCCGACGTTGTTCAGACGGTTGTAGATGACGGAAGCAATTTTCGTGCGATCCGTGCCGTCCGTCTCGCGCTCAATCAGCGAGGCGATCGTCAGGATCTGGTCAAGCGTATAGCCCGAAGCCTGCACACGCGCCATCATCTCCTCGTCCATCTTGGTATCAAAGTTGTTGAGCAGACGCTTGTACGCTTTGACGGGATCCTCCCCCACGAAAAACTCGTAGGTGTCCGGGAAAAGATAGCCCTCCAGATAGGTTTCACTGCCCTTGCGCGCCTGCTGAATGAAATAGTAGTCCTCAAACGCACCGTTCATTGCCGCATCAAGCAGCGCGCTTTCCGTGTTCACGCCGTATTTGGCGAGCAGCGCTGCGATCTGGCGCACCGTAAAGCCCTCCGGAATGGTAACCTTAACGGTATTGGAATTGAGCGCCGCGTTGCGGTTTCGCATCCCGTTGATCAGCGCCTTATAGTCCATCTTGCTGTTGAGCTCATAGACGCCGATGCCGATCTTGCTCTCGGCGTGGGCAACTTTGCCAAACAGCTTAAAAAACCACTTGTATTCGATCAGCCCCTGGTCTTTGAGCTTGTCCGCAATGGTGTTGACGTTGTCGTCCTTGGTAACCTCGATCGTGGCGGTAACCGGCTCTTTGTTGAACGCGCAAAAATCGTTGGCAAGCAGCCAGCCGACGCCGGCCAAAATCGACGAAACAGCCAGCACGAAAATCAGCCACAGAAGAAAACCGCCCCTGCGCCGTCTCCGTTTCCGGCTGCGGCCAGCTTCACTGCGGTTTTCCTGACGGGGCTCTGCCTCGCGCACGCGCGCTGCATCCCAGCGCTCCGTCCGATCCTTTTCCTCGTAACTC
This sequence comes from uncultured Clostridia bacterium, assembly GCA_947307255.1. Classification (GTDB taxonomy): domain Bacteria; phylum Bacillota; class Clostridia; order Oscillospirales; family Oscillospiraceae; genus Hominicoprocola. Next base: position 6,844 of record CAMZIO010000021.1, read on the forward strand.
ATCAGTTGCCTCCTTCTATGGTCCACTGCAGGCGCTTGCGCGCTGCAACCATGCGACAAATAAAATTTTCACCGGTCAAGCTCCGAACGCGCAAAGCGCGCATAAGATGGAATGAAGCAAAACAAGTGAGGTGAACGTGAATGTGCTTTAACAACAATAACAACTGCTCCTGCCTGTGGATCATCCTGATCATCATCCTGCTGTGCGGCTGCGGCTGCGGCAACAACGGCTGCAGCAACGGCTGCGGCTGCAACAACGGCTGCAACAACGGCTGCGGCTGCAGCGATAACTGCGGCTGCTAAGCCAGGCAAGGACTCTCCTGTGAAGATGGGACGCGCCGCGTCCCTTTTCACGCGCGCGGCAGCGGACAGGCTCAAACCAGCGCCTTCACCAGGCGGTACAGTTCCTCGTGGATATCCGCCACCGATCGCATTCTTCCTTCGCACGAACAATCAATCCGCGTCCATCCGCATTCGTCGATCGTGCGCGCAGCGGCGGCGCGGCAGGCGCGAAGGTAATCCTCGTCCTGCTCGTGGATATCGGCGGACGTGTGGTTGAGCGCCTCGCGTCGGCGCATCATACGCTCCGTCAGCTCCGTGGGGACGTCCAGATAAAAAACGCGCGTCGGTTCGGGCAGACCCAGCAGGCGGTATTCAAAGTCGAACAGCCACGCGAGAAAGGCCTGCCGCTCACCCTCTGGCAGCTTGGACGCCTGATGCACGGCGTTTGAGGTGGTGTAACGGTCCGCGATCAGGATACCGCCTTGTTCGTAATAGCCGCCCCAGTCCTGCTTATAGGAAGCATAGCGGTCCACGGCAAAGAACGTGGACGCAGCGTAGGCGTTCACGTCGCCCGGATGCGTGCCGAACGCGCCGCTTAAATACAGTTCGATCGGCGCGGCGGACGGCTGCCCGTAACGCGGGAAATCCAGCTTGCGGCAGTCCACTCCTTCGCGCTGCAGCCGCTCCAGCAGAAGCTGCGACTGCGTCGCCTTGCCGGAGCCGTCCGTTCCTTCAAAAACGATCAGCTTTCCCTTGCTCATTTCCGTTTCGCCCCCACGACGTGAAGCAGAAACAGCGGCAGCTTGAGCATACGCCCGAAGCGCGAAGGATTCTTGACCAGGCGATAGAGCCACTCCAGGTTATGCCGGCAGTAAAACTCCGGTGCGCGCTGGGCCACGCCCGCAAAGATATCCAGCGATCCGCCCAGTCCCATCAGCAGCTTTGCGCCAGTGGCCTCGCCGTATTGCGCCATGAACAGTTCCTGCTTCGGCGCGCCCAGGCACACCAGCACCATGTCCGCCCCGCTGTCGCGGATCGCCGCGGCAACCGGAGCGTCCTCTTTGAAATATCCGTCGTGCGTACCGGAAACGATCAGGCCGGGAAAGCGCGCAATCAGGTTTTCCGCCGCCTGCTCAGCGACGCCGGGCTTTGCGCCGAGCAGATACACGCGCTTGCCAAGCCGCGCGCACGTCTCGATCATGCCGGTGCCGAACTCAATGCCGGGCACGCGCTCGGCGAGCGGGGTCTTGAGCATCTTCGCCCCGTAAATCACGCCGATGCCGTCCGGCAGCACCAGATCCGCCCCGTTTACTGCGTCCTTCGCCGCCGCGTTCTCGCGGCAGGTTTCCACGATCTCCGGATTCGGGGTAACGACGTAATGCGCACGGTCGGCACAGAGCATCTGTTCCCCGCGCGCAAGCGCCTCGCTCATGGTAACGTTGTCAAAGCCAACGCCTAAAATATCAACTCGCATACAGATCTCCCGCCGTCTTTCTTTCTGTTTCACAATAGTATTATTTCAATATACCACATCGCCGCCGTCTGTGCAAGCGATACTCACGCCGACGCTGCTCTTTTCTTCTCCGGCAGCTGTACCAGCACCACTGCCAACAGCATCAGCGCACAGCCGAAGGTCTCGCGTCCGCTCAGCCGCTCGTGCAGGATGATCGCGCCGCATAAAACGGCAAACAGGGACTCCAGACTCAGCAGCAGCGAAACGATGACCGCTTCCCCCTCGGCCTGCGCCAGGATCTGCAGCGTATACCCGACGCCGCCACAGACGAGGCCCATATAGAGGATATAGCGTGCGCTCAGAAGGATCTGCGCAAAGGGCAGTCCCTCAAAAAGCAGGGCGCAGATCAGACACTCCACGCACGCAACCGCAAATTGCGCACACGAAAGGCACAGCCCGTCGAACCCCACATCCTTGGCGTAGTGGTCGATGGCCAAAATATGCAGGGAAAAGGTGAAGGCGCTCGCCAGCACGAACAGGTCTCCCTTTTGCAGCTGCAAAGAGCCGACGGTCTGAACGCAGAGGAAGTAAATCCCCCCGCAGGCGAGCAGCACGGCAACCCATACCAAAAGACGGACACGCTTGCGGAAAAACAGGCCCAGGATCGGTACGATCACGATATAAAGTGCCGTGATAAATCCGGCCTTTCCGGCACTGGTAAAGGCAATGCCGTACTGCTGCAAATTGCAGCTGACCGTCAGCAGCGTGCCGACGACCAGCCCCGCGCGCAGCAAAGACCGTCCCTGCGTGCCGCCGGATACGGTCCCGTTGCCCTTACCGGCACGGCGGCGCAGGCACAGCAGCAGGAATAACCCCCCTGCCGACAGCAGGCTCCGCGTCCAGTTGAGCGTAAAGCAGCCCAACTGCCCGCTTGCAAGGCTTTGCACCACGAAGGACGAGCCGAAAATAAAGGCTGTAATCAGCGGAAAGACAATTTGCCGGATTTTTCCCCGTTGCACCGCTTGCCCTCTCCCTTCCGATCTGGTATAATTCAAAGAAGCGTTTTGCATCTTTAGTATGGTAACAAAAACCGACCTTCTTGGCAAGTCCCTTTCCGGAAAAAACATCTTCCGATCCGCTGCGGCAAACGAAGGAGCAGACTATGTATCTTTTTGACCTGGACGGCACGCTGATCGACTCCAACGGCATCTGGAGCGACGTGGACCACACCTTTCTCGCCCGGCGGGGCTATCCCTATACCAGCGAATACTACGAGGGCGTAGCGCACACGATCCTGCCCAAGGCGGCGGTGTTCACCAAGGAATACTGCCATCTGGAGGAAAGCTGCGAGGAGATCATTGCCGAGTGGATGGACCTCGCGCGGGACAGTTATGCCCACGTTGTGCTCAAGCCCTTCGTGCGTGAGCTGCTGGACGCGCTTCGCGCGCGCGGCGAGCGCATGGCGATCTTTACCAGCAGTGTCCCCGTCCACTGCGAAACGGCGCTGCGCACCCATGCTTTGACCGACTATTTCGAGCGCATCGTCTTCGCCCACGACCTCGGCGTGGACAAGAGCGAGCCCGACGCCTTTCGCCGCGTCTGCGAGCTTCTCGGCGTTGCGCCGCAGGAGTGTATCCTTCTCGACGACTCGGTCAAGTCCTGCCGCAGCGCCCGCGCCGCGGGGCTGTACGTCATCGGCGTGTATGACCCGTTTTTCGAATCCACGAAGGCGGAAATGCCCGCTGCATGCGACCGATTTGTGCTGGATTTGGGCGAATTGCTGTAAAGCTGTAATCCTTGCTATATATAGGTAAAGCGCCGGTTATCACCTCCGGCGCTTTGATTTTTGCCCGACTGCTCAGTACTCCTTCTTCTCAATCCACTTCACCGACACGCAGTAGCCGATCAGAAGGATCACCACTACCGCGACAGCCAGCACGGCAACCAGCACCGCCGGCGAAAGGCCGGCGAAAAACTGCGCTGCCTTCTCTTCCGACCCGGCGGGCAGGAGCCGCCCGATCAGCACCAGCACCATGGCCATCACGGCAAAGACCACCATGAAGATGATGCGCCCCGATTCGCTGCCATAGCGGATGCGCACGGGGATCAGCACCGCGGCGGAGATCAGGCAGACCGCAACGGTCAGCACCACAGTGAGTCCGACTTCGGAGGCAGGAAACGGCACTTTTTCGACCGTTTTTGCAACCAGCAGGCACACAAACGAGAGCAGCATGCCGAGGCAAAGAAGAATGCCGGAGAGCAGGAATTTCTCTTTCACATAGCTTCTGCGGGAAACCGGCAGCGTAAAGAGGAACGTAAATCCGTTGTTCACCTCGTCATAGCTGTGGGTGCCGACGGCCAGGATCGTCATCATCATACCAATGAAGGTGAACGCGAAGCTGTCCTGATGCATCACCGTGAACCAGACGGCCAAAAGCAGCACGATCGGCAGGACGCGCTTTTGATTCTTAAGCAGACAGAAATCCTTGATCAGTAAGCCTTTCATAACGCTTCCCCTTTCAGCATCAGCATGATAAATTCGTCCATCGAGGCGCGCTCCACCACCAGATTTGGATAGTTTTCGCGGTAGTACCGCCGCTGATCCGTCAGCAGACGGTAGCCGTAATTCTCCTTCAGGCGGCGGAGAATGTAGCGCTGATCCAGCGCGGACAGCTGCTCCTCGTCCAGCTTGATGATCGCGTAATCGCTCATCAGCTTATCCGTATCCTCATGGAAGACGATGCGGCCGTCATTGAGCATATAGAAGTCGTCGCAGATGCTCTCCAGATCGTTGGAGATATGGGAGCTGATGAGGATGGCGCGCTGGTCGTCCTGCTCCATGTACTCGCGCAGGAGGCTGAGCGTCTGGTCCCGCGCCAGCACGTCCAGTCCCGCGGTCGGCTCGTCGAGGATCAGCAGCTGTGCCTTGTGGCTGACGGCCACCAGCACCTTGAGCTTGGCTTTCATACCGGTGGAGAAGTTTTTGATCTGCTTGTCGCGGGGCAGACCGAGCTCGTCGCACTTGCGGCGGAAGAACGCCTCGTCAAAAGCGGGATAGAATGCGCGCAGGATGCGCACCGCGTCCTCCACGGTCAGCTCTCCGCTCAAGCCCGTCTCCGCCAGCGCGGCGCCCAGCTTTGCCCGGTCGACGTCCTGCAGCTCGCGCAGGTCCTTGCCAAACAGGCGGATCGAACCGCTGTCCGGGTGTACCAGACCGAGGATTGACTTGAACATGGTGCTCTTCCCCGCGCCATTGGGACCGATGATGCCGGTGATCTGCCCCGGTTCGATGCTCAGCGAGCAGTCCAGCAGAAATCCCGGATAGCTTTTTTTCAGGTGTTCCAGTTTCAGCATAGGTCATTCCTCCATGATGATGCCCAGCATGTCGTAAATCTCCTGGGCTGTGATTTCATAGCGCTTCGCCTTCTGCACCAGCGCGTCGAGCTCCGTCTCGATCTCGCGCCGGCGCTCCTCCTGCAGCGCTTCGGGATTGGGCGATTTGACGTAGGTGCCCTTGCCGTGGATCGTCGCCGTCAAGCCCTCCTGCTCCAATACGTCGTAAGCCTTCTTCACCGTCAGCGCGCTGATGCGAAGATGGCGCGAGAGCACGCGCACCGACGGCAGCGCGTCGTTTTCCCGCAGCTCGCCCACGATGATCTTCTTTCGGATGGATTCCACGATCTGCTCGTAAATCGGGATCATGGACTCGGTGTTGATGATGATATTCATTGTGATCGACCTCAATGATTGTTTGTTGATAACAGTATATAACAGTTTAGAACTGTTGTCAACTGTTATATGCTGTTTTCTCAAATATTTTTCTGTTCTGCCTTTCCCGTACCCAAATCTTGCAGAAAACAGCTGCTACTATCATTGTTTCTACTGTAAAGTAATATTGCTTTATTATAAATGAAAAGCACCGGAGAATTTCTTCTCCGGTGCCTTTTTTCTGCTCACAGCTTGGTCATATGGACGCCAGCGGTCTTGAGCATCAGTTTTTTCGTGCCCACCTTGTCAAAGGCCACTTCGATCAGCGCGTCCCCGCCCATGGGGGTTACGGAAAGCACCATGCCGTCCCCGAAGGTCTTGTGATGCACCATGTCGCCGGCGTCAAGTTTCAGCAGCGGCGCGGCAGTCTTTGCGGGACTCGTCGCCGTCGGGGACGGCTTTTTCGTACCGGTGCGCGGAGCGCCTGTGCCATAGCCGCTGCGGCCGCCGTAGCTGTCGCCGTAGTCGGCGCTGTAGCTTCTGCGTTCGCCGTAGCTGCCCGTATAGCCGCCGCGGCGCTCACCGAAGCCGCCGTAATCGGAAAAGGGCGCGTCATCTTCTCCGAAACCGAAGTGCGGTACGCTGGGCGCGGGCTTGCCGAGCCAGTCGGCTTCCGTTTCCGGGATCTCCTCCAGAAAGCGCGAGGGCGCGTTGGGCGTGGTGCGGCCGAACAGCAGCCGCTGCTTTGCGTTGGTCAGCGTCAGCTTCTCCTTGGCGCGCGTCATGGCAACGTAGCACAACCGGCGCTCCTCCTCCAGCTCCTCCTCGTCGCCTTGGGCGCGTGTGCCGGGGAAGATCCCCTCCTCCATGCCGACGACGTACACGCTTGCATACTCCAGTCCCTTGGCGCTGTGCATGGTCATCATCGTGACGCAGTTGTCCTCCGTGGCACTGTCAAGGTCGGTATAGAGCGCGATCTCGTTGAGAAAACCGGAGAGCGTCGGGTCGTCCGGACCGCTGTCCAAGAAGGCCAGGATATTGGATTTAAGCTCCTGCACGTTCTCCAGTCGCCCGCGGCTGTCCATATCCATTTTCTCCTCCAGCGCGCGCACGTAGCCGCTCCTGTCGCAAAGAAGGTCGTAAAACTCCGAAAGCTCCGTCTCCTGCGCCGCCTCGCGCAGCGTGTCGATCATCTGTGCAAACTGCTCCAGCTTTTTTGCGGCGCCTTTGAGCGCCGCGTAGCTGCCCGCCTCGCGCAGCACCGTCATCATCGGCACGCCCTGCTCGCCGGAGATCGTTTGCACGCGCTCGATACTCGTCGCGCCAATACCGCGGGGCGGATTGTTGAGGATGCGGCGCAATCGCAGGTCGTCCGACGGGTTGTTGATCACCGCGAGGTAAGCAAGCATATCCTTGATTTCCGCACGCTCGAAAAACTTCATCCCGCCGACGACCTGATAGGGTACGCCGTTGCGCTTGAAGGCGTATTCCAGCGCGTTGGACTGGGCGTTCATGCGATAGAGAATCGCGTTGTCCCGCCAGTTCCTGCCGCGGTTATAGTCCATCATAATCGAGGAAACGACGTAGTTCGCCTCGTCCGTTTCGTTAAAAACCGTCTTGATCGTTACCCGATCGCCGTCTCCCCGGTCGGTCCAGAGCGTCTTGCCCTTGCGGCCGGTGTTGTTGCGAATCAGCGCGTTTGCGGCGTCAAGGATATGTGCGGTGGAGCGATAGTTCTGCTCCAAGCGGATCGTGCGCGTACCGCGGTATTCTTTTTCAAAATTGAGAATATTGGAAATATCCGCACCCCGGAATTTGTAAATACTCTGGTCGTCGTCGCCCACGACGCAGATGTTGCCGTTCTCCCCCACCAGTTGGCGCATAAGCAGGTATTGCAGGCGGTTGGTGTCCTGGTACTCGTCGATGAGCACGTAGCGGAATTTATTGCGATAATAATCACGCACATCGGGATACGACTGCAGCAGCGTTACCGTGTGAAGCAGAATATCGTCAAAGTCCAGCGCATTGGCTTCACGCAGCGTCTGATCGTAGCGGGCGTAGATTTTGGCGATGCGTTCGCGCCGCCAGTCCCCGCTGTCCGCCCAGCGGCGCGCAAAGTCCTGCGCGCTCTCCATGGCATCCTTAGCGCGGCTGATGACGGAGAGCGCCTCTCGCGGCGGAAACGCCTTCTCATCCAGCCCCATCTCCTTGACGACGTCTTTGATCACCCGCCGGGAATCGTCCGTGTCGTAAATCGTAAAGTCCGTGGAAAAGCCCAGCCGATCGATATTGCGGCGCAGGATACGCACGCAGGCCGCGTGGAACGTCAAGGCCCAGACGCTCTCCGCACCCTGAACGCCGTAAGCCTCCAGCCGGTCGCGCAGTTCCCCCGCGGCTTTGTTCGTAAACGTAACCGCCAGCACCGACCACGGCGCCGCCGGCTCGACGGCGCACAGGCGGATTGCACGATACCGCTCCTGCGCCGTGGGCGTGGACGGGTAATCCTCCAAAAAGGCAAGATCGTCCTCCGTCGCCCATTGCGGCACTTCGTCGCTGTCGCTGCCACGGCCATAGGTCAGCAGGTTCGCCACGCGGTTGATCAGCACCGTCGTCTTGCCGGAGCCGGCGCCCGCCAACAGCAGCAGCGGCCCCTCTGTGGTCATCACGCCGCACCGCTGCTCCGGATTGAGCCGGGCAAAATCCCGCGCGATCACGGCGCGCCGCGCCGCGACATAGCGGGAAGCAAAATCGTTCATAAGGTTCTCCTTCTATCGATTGATCCGTCGGAACGCGCGTCTTGTCGCACGCCGCCATCATTTGCAGCAACCTTTGTGATTCTACCGCATTACCCCCGCCCCGGTCAACCGGTTTTCTTACGTTTTTCAAATTTATCGAATTTTTGTTCGATTTCCTATTGACAAGAACGAATGTTCGATTTATAATCGTACTCGAACAAGGGTTCTAACGGTTTTTGATGAGGAGGATTTAAAGATGGCTGCTTCTACGTTCTGTTTCGTTTTGCTGGGCGTTACCGCCCTGTCTGCTAATTTGATGAAGGTCGTGCTGTGGCTGGATGCGCCCCAGCCCCGCCGCCGCAGCCGCCGCGCCATGGCGCGCTGACGTGCGATGGAACTGCTCGATAAGCTGACGATCCTGGCCGATGCCGCCAAGTACGACGCGGCATGCACCTCCAGTGGAGCAAGGCGCAGCCATCGGGATGGCATGATCGGCAGCACCTCTTCCTCTCCGATGGGGTGCTGCCACACTTTTTCTGCGGACGGACGCTGCGTAACACTCTTAAAGATACTGCTGTCAAACGACTGCTCCTACGAGTGTCAATACTGCGTCAACCGCCGCAGCAACGATACGCCCCGCGCGTCGTTTACGCCGCGCGAGCTTGCAGAGCTGACGATCGGCTTTTACCGACGCAACTATATCGAAGGACTGTTCCTCTCCTCCGCCGTGCTGCGCTCGCCGGACCACACCACCGAGCTGATGATCCGCGCGTTGAGCCTGCTGCGCAACGAGTACCGCTTCAACGGTTACATTCACGCCAAGGCCATTCCCGGCACCTCGCCGGAGCTGATTGAGCAGTTGGGGATGCTTGCCGACCGGTTGAGCGTGAATATCGAGCTGCCCTCCGAGCAGTCGCTGCGCACCCTTGCGCCGAACAAGACGCGCAAAGCAATCCTGGCGCCCATGCGCCAGATTCGTGAGCGTGGTGCGGAAAACCGCCGGGAGCTGGTCAAATACCGCCACGCCCCGCGTTTTGCCCCTGCCGGGCAAAGCACGCAGATGATTGTCGGCGCTACGCCGGAGAGCGATCGCCACATTCTCCATCTGTCGCAATCCCTGTATGATTCCTATCAGTTAAAGCGCGTGTTCTACTCGGCCTACGTGCCCGTGGTGGAAAGTTCCCTGCTGCCCGCGCTCTCCACCCGGCCGCCGCTGCTGCGTGAGCATCGGCTCTATCAGGCGGACTGGCTGCTGCGTTTTTACGGTTTCCACGCCGACGAGCTGCTCGACGACGTGCAGCCAAATTTCGATCCCCTGCTGGATCCCAAGTGCTGCTGGGCGCTGCGGCATCCGGAATTCTTCCCCGTGGAGGTAAACCGTGCCGACTACGAATCGCTGCTGCGCGTGCCGGGGATCGGCGTGGTAAGCGCGAAACGCATTCTGGTTGCGCGGCGCACCGGGCCGCTGCACGCAGAGGATCTGCGCAGGCTCGGCGTGGTGATGAAGCGCGCGCAGTACTTTCTCACCTGCTCCGGCGCGCTGGCGACGCCGCTGCGTCTTTCGCCGGAAAGCATTGCCTCAAACCTCATGGCTCTTGAGCGTACATGCCTTCCTGCGCAGCAGCTCGATCAACTCTCCCTGTTTGACAGCGCCGGGTGAATGCGCAGGCGTGAAAAAGGAGTGTATCATGTCCTGGCGCGAGATCATCTATCAATATGACGGCAGCTTTGAGGGGCTGCTTTGCTGTATCTATGAAAGCTACACGCAGAAGGAACGTCCCACGGCGATCATTACCCAGGACGCCGACGAGCCGTGCCTGTTCGAGATCCGTGCCGTTACCACAGACCGGGCGCATGCCCAGCGCATCTATCGCAGTCTGCACAAGATCTCGCCGGAGGTTGGGCCGCTGCTGAGACGCGCACATTTGAGCTGTCTTGCGGACAAGGAAATGGCGATCTACCGCTTTGTTGCCAAGCTTTACCGCGAGGGCGCACCGCTGCTCTCACGTCTGAGTGACGAGAGCTATCTGCCGCTGCTCAAAGCGGTGCGACATCTTTCCCACGAGGCAGAGCTGCTGCGCGGATTCGTGCGTTTTTCCGAGCTGGACGGTATGCTCGGTGCGGAAATCGAGCCGAAAGGCCGCGTACTGCCGCTGCTGCGGCGCCACTTCTGCGACCGCTTTTACAATGAGAGCTTTTTCATCTATGACCGCACCCACCGTGAGGCGCTGCTCTATTCCAACCGTGTATCCCGCATCGTACCGCTGGAGCACTTCGAAATGGCGCCGCCGGATGAGACGGAGGCACAGTATCGCAGGCTTTGGCGCCGCTTTTATGACACCATTGCCATCCGCGAGCGGGAAAATCCTCGCCTGCGTATGACGCACATGCCCAAGCGGTTTTGGGGTACAATGACGGAGTTTCAAGAGGAAAGTGCGATGCCGATCAAAGCGTCCCCACCCGCTGCACAGACTGCGCGAAACCAACCGGCGCTGCCATGATAAACACGCAGGAGGCACTATTTCCATGACCATTTCTTTTGTTCCGGCACATGAGGATGACGCCGCCGTCATCGCGTCGCTCCGTCAGCGGATCTGGGACACGACGTACCGCGGTATTTATCCGGATGAGGTGATCGATCATTTCGATTTTCCATGGCATACCGAACGCAACCTTCAGTGGATCCGCAGCCGTGATTTTCATGTATATCTGATCAAGGATGATGACCGCATCGTTGGTTATCTCATCTTCCGGCATCAAGTGGTTGTTCATTTGCAATCGCTCTATCTGCTGCCGGAGTTTCAGCATCGCGGCATCGGAGCAATGGCATTTCATCTGCTGCGTGACTACTGCACTCTGCGGAGAATTGACAGCTTTACCTGCTTCTGTCAGCCGCAAAACAGCAGCGCCGCTGCGTTTTATGCGCAAATGGGCGGCGTCGTTATCGCTTCGGATACCGGGCATGAAAACCCGCAGGAGGATCAAATCACTTACCGGTTTTCATGTTGATGGTTTCATTATGCTGTACCTGCACAGAAGGGAATAAAACTGAACCCCCGCCGGACGGGATATGCCGTCCGGCGGGGGTTTCTGCAGATATCATTCAGCTTTTCCGGGATATCTCAGCGATCCTCCAGTTTTTCCCGCAGGTGTTCCAGCGCGCGGTGCTCCAGGCGCGAGATCTGTACCTGTGAGACCTTCAGCACATGCGCGGCCTGCTGCTGTGTCATGCCGCGAAAATAACGCAAAGCGATCGTCAACCGCTCTCGCTCAGGCAACTCCTGAATTGCCGCGCGCAGGACAAGGCGCTCAATCATCCCCTCCTCCGGAGAATCAGAACCCAGCAGACTCTCCAACGTCAATTCCTCACCGGTCTCCTGCTGCAGCGACTTGCTCGGCGCAGCCGCCATCTCTGATTCGACAATTTCCTCCGGGCTCAGTCCCGTATGCTGCGAAAGCTCCGAGAGCGCGGGCTCACGTCCCAGCGCGTGTTGCAGCGCCTGGCGCGCGGCATAGATCTGCTGGGCACGCTCGCGCAGCCCGCGGGAAACCTTTACCATACCGTCGTCGCGCAAAAAGCGGCGGATCTCCCCGGCAATTTTTGGTACGGCATAGGTAGAAAACTGTGTTTGATAGGAAAAGTCAAATCCCTTTACAGCTTTTATAAATCCAATGCATCCGAGCTGATATAGGTCTTCTAACTCTACGCCACGCCCCAGATAGCGGCGCACGACGCTCCAGATCAGTCCGGCGTTCTCAGTGAGAACCTGCGCGCACGCAGATTCATCCCCCTGACGCGCCGCCGCCAGCAGCGCGGCGCTTGAACGGGCGCTCACCGCCCGTTCGAGCGCATGGCAATGCGCCGTTTCATGGTTACTACCGTCCCACGCCCCGGCTTGGAACGTACCTGCAGCGCATCCATAAAGCTCTCCATGATGGTAAATCCCATGCCGCTGCGCTCTGCACCGCCGGTGGTATAGAGCGGCTCCCGCGCCTGTTCCACGTCGGCAATCCCGCATCCCCAGTCCCGCACGACGATTTCCAGCAGATTCTCCTCAAAAATGCTTGCGCGCAAGGATATCTTCCCCAGTGAATCGGGATACGCGTGTACGATCGCGTTGGTTACCGCTTCGCTGACCGCCGTTTTGATGTCTCCGAGCTCGTCCAACGTAGGATCCATCTGTGCGGCAAACGCCGCGACCGCCGTGCGGGCAAAACCTTCGTTGACGCTGCGGCTCAAAAAATCAAGCGCTATGTAATTACTCGGCTTTCGTTTCATTGCCTGACCTCCTTATCGTATGGAAATGAGCCGGTGAATCCCCGCCGCCTCAAAAACCTTTTTTGCCTGTGCAGGCGTACCTTGCAGCTCAGCCGCTCCGCCCAGCGCCTGCATTCTCCGCTGCGCGCGCAGCACCACCGCTATGCCGGAGCTGTCCATAAACGTAACGCCGGAAAAGTCCAGCACCAGCTGCAGCGGCAGCGCGGCTTCCACTGCGCGTTCGATCTCCTGCATCGTCCCACGCGCCGCGTGGTGATCCAGTTCTCCGCGCAGCGTGATCGTCATCGAGCGCTCCTTCGTCGTTATGCCAAACTCCATGGTCCCCTCCTTTTGGCCATCATCCGCGCAAGCCCTTCGCGGATGGAAGTACATGGCGATTATAGTTTGTCCGGCACTGGATAACATGTCGAAACGCGGCGCACACCCAACATTTTTTCGCGCGGCGCGCTTTTCATCCCGGCCCCTTCCGCTTTCTCCGCCCCAGCCTTTCGTTCGTTTCTTCGTTGGTTTTGATGTCCGCTGATTCCATCCTCAGAACACGGCAAAAAGCCGCCGCCCGAAAGGGCGGCGGCTTTTTGCCGTGTTGTTTTTCTGTAACGTTATATCACTTTAGTGGTGCTTGTCGCCATAAAAGGACAGAAATTCTTCCGCTATGTCCTCAGTGGTCTGTCTGTATCTTTAGACCAATGATCGTAGGCGAAGTCCCGACCAAAGCTTTGAAAAGGATATCGCCAAGGCTTGTACCACCGAAACCGCACCACAAGGGGATAAATCCGACTATCCACGTCCATGCCAGCGTCAGGATAAAAAACAGGAGCAACGGATCGATTTCCTTTTTCTTGATATTTGTTATTCTCTTCTTTTCCATCTCAGAGGAGGTGGGCATAATAACAATTCTCCTTACAACAATTTGATTTTAACAACTATCAGAAATCACTCGACCGTACATCTCATTTTTTCAGCGCAGCAGCAGAAGCGTCAAGCTTCTCGATGAGCGCCTTGAGCTTCTCCGCCTTCTCCCGCTCGCCGCTGACCACCGCCTCAGGTGCCTTGGCCAAAAAGCCGGGGTTGCTCAGCTTTCCGTTGATACCGGCAAGCTGCTTTTCGGCGTTGGCCTTCTCCTTGGCGATACGGGCAAGCTCCTTCTCAAAATCCACCAGCTCGGCCAGCGGCATGAAGATACGCGCCGCATGGGTTACGACCTCGACCACGCCCTCCGCCGCGGGCACCTCATCCGCACCGACGATGCTCACATCACTGGCAGAGGCCAGGCGCGCAAAGAACGGCACGCCCGCACGGAACACGTCGCCCTGCGCAGCGGCGATGGTGTAGTGCACCTTCTTGGACGGCGCCACGTTCATCTCATTGCGGCGCGCGCGGATAGCGGTAATCGCCTCAATGATAAGATTCATCGCCTCCTCCTCTGCCGGGAAAGCGAGTGCGTCGTTCCACTCCGGCCACTGCGCCTTCATGAGGAAGTCGCCCTCATGCGGCAGCGCCTGCCAGATTTCCTCGGTAATAAAGGGCATGAACGGATGGAGCAGCTTGAGCGTTTCGATCAGCACGTAACACAGCACGTTCTGCGCGTTGCGTTTGGCCTGCTCATCCGTGCCGTTGAGGTGGGACTTGGTCAGCTCGATATACCAGTCGCAGTAATTGTCCCAGATGAAATCGTATACCTTCGCAGAGGCGACGCCCAACTCGTAAGCATCCATATTGTCCGTAACCTCGCGGACGAGCGTGTTGAGCTTGGAGAGGATCCACTGATCCTCCAGTTCCAGCTTTTCGGGCAGCTCCACGTGATCGATCGTCAGATTCATCATCACAAAGCGGCTGGCGTTCCAGATTTTGTTGGCAAAGTTGCGCATGGCCTCGCACTTTTCCACGTAAAAGCGCATATCGTTGCCGGGGCTGTTGCCGGTGATGAGGTTGAAGCGCAGCGCGTCCGCGCCGTACTTTTCTGCCATCTCCAACGGGTCGATACCGTTGCCGAGGGACTTGGACATCTTGCGGCCCTTGTCGTCGCGCACGAGGCCGTGAATAAACACACGCTCAAAGGGAATCTTTTTCATCTGCTCCATGCCGGAGAAGATCATACGTGAGACCCAGAACGTGATAATATCGTAGCCCGTAACCATGACGGAGGTGGGATACCAGTAATTCAGATCGGCGGCGTCCTTGTCCGGCCAGCCCATCGTCGAGAACGGCCAGAGCGCGGAAGAGAACCAGGTGTCGAGCACGTCCTCCTCGCGCGTGAGCTTTTCGCAGCCGCATTTCTCACACTTTGTCGGATCCTCACGGCTGACGTTGATGTGTCCGCACTCGTCGCAGTACCACGCAGGAATCTGATGACCCCACCAGAGCTGACGGGAGATGCACCAGTCGTGCAGGTTCTCCATCCAGTTGATATAGTTTTTGGTAAAGCGCTCCGGCACAAATTTGATTTCGCCGTCCTTGACCACGCGGATCGCTTCCTTTGTCAGCGGCTCCATCTTGACGAACCACTGTGCGGAGATCAGCGGCTCGACGTCGTTGTGGCAGCGGTAGCAGGTGCCGACGTTGTGGGAATACGGCTCGGTCTTGACAAGATAGCCCTGCTCGTCCAGATCCGCGATGATCTTTTTGCGGCACTCGTAGCGGTCCAGGCCCTCGTATGCGCCGCCGTTTTCGTTGATCGTACCGTCGTCTGCGATCACGCGGATGACCTCCAGATTGTGGCGAAGGCCAACCTCAAAGTCATTGGGGTCGTGCGCCGGCGTCATCTTCACCGCGCCGGTGCCAAAACCTATCTCACAGTACTCGTCGCCCACGATGGGGATTTCCCTGTTCATCAGCGGCAGGATGCACTTCTTGCCGATCAAGTGCTTAAACTTCTCGTCCTCCGGGTTGACCGCCACGCCGGTATCGCCGAGCATCGTCTCGGGTCGGGTGGTGGCGACGACGATGTCGCCGCTGCCGTCAGCGAGCGGATAGCGTATATACCACAGGTGTCCGGGCTTGTCGACGTACTCGACCTCAGCGTCGGACAGCGCGGTCAGGCAGTGCGGGCACCAGTTGATGATGCGGCTGCCCTTGTAGATGAGGCCCTTGTCGTACAGCTCGCAGAAGGTCTCGCGCACGGCGCGGGAGCAGCCCTCGTCCATCGTAAAGCGGCTGCGGCTCCAGTCGCAGGAAGCGCCCATCTTCTTCTGCTGCTCGACGATGCGGTTGCCGTACTTTTCCTTCCACTGCCACACGCGCTGCAAAAACTTCTCGCGGCCGAGATCATAGCGCGTCAGCCCTTCGTTGACGCGAAGGTCCTCCTCCACCTTGATCTGCGTGGCGATGCCGGCGTGGTCCGTGCCGGGCAGCCACAGCGTACTATATCCCTGCATCCGCTTAAAGCGCGTGAGGATATCCTGCAGCGTGGCGTCCATCGCATGGCCCATGTGCAGTTGGCCGGTAACGTTGGGCGGCGGCATGACGATGGAAAACGGCTTCTTCGCGGGATCGGGCTCGGCGCGGAAGCAATCGTGGTCCATCCACATCTGATAGATGCGGTTCTCGACCGCACGCGGATCGTACACTTTCGGTAACTCTTTCATTGCTTTTCTCCTATCTCCAGTGATTGATAAATCGTTTTTCAAACCGTTTCTACCGGGCAGCCGGTGGCCTGGCGCAAGAAGTCGTCCAGCTCCTCCGCCTCTCCCACCGCCAGCGCACGGTCCGGCAGCAGGAACGCCGCGCCTTGATCGCTGAGCAGTACGCGCAGCCCGCCGGTGCGGTAGAAGTGGCGGATATCGGTATATGCGCAGCGGACGCTGCTCGTCTCCGTGGCGTTTTCCAGTCCTGTTTCGTCCAGCGTAACGGTAACGGCGCTGCGCTGCGCGCTCGCCTTTTGCAGTGCGTTGAGCGCCGCAAAGCGGAAAAAGGAAAACCCGTACTGATACACTACCCAGCCGCCCAGAAGCAGCATCACTCCCGTCAGCAGCGTCCAGCCCACGCCCATGCGTCCCCAGTGCTGATACGCCAGGAATACGCCGAAAGCAATACAAAGCGCACCCATGCCGCACAAAAAGCGGCGGCTGCGAACGACGCTGCGCTGTGGGAACTTTTGATAGGCCAGGCGGACGAAGTCAAAATAGTCTTCATACTCCAGTCCGTTCGGTAAATTGAATTGAAATCTCATTTTTTCTCCTGTTCAGCAAGAATCTGCACGCTTAATTCGTGTTTTTGCAACAAAAAAGCCCTGAGCCATCCCAGCTCAGGGCGAACCAGCGGTCCGTGTTACCACCTGAATTCCGCGCCGTGCGCGGCACTCAAACACTCTGTAACGGGAGTCCCCGGCCGGCCTATTTGCGCCGCGGCGCGTTCAGTCCGGCAGCTCCCAGGCGACTTCTGCGATCCCTGCGCAGGCGCTTACACCAACCGCGCCCTCTCTTTGCCGCTCCTATCGCGTACTGCTCCTGATCTTCACTGCTATCTTATATATTATATTCCCTTTCTCCGCGTTTGTCAACTCATTTTCAATATCTCGCTCTTCAGCCGTCGGATGATCCGCTTTTCCAGCCGCGAGATATAGCTCTGTGAGATGCCCATGGCGTCGGCCACCTCCTTTTGCGTTTTCTCCTCGCCGCCGCCAAGTCCAAAGCGCAGCATGATGATTTGCCTCTCCCGCTCGGAAAGCAGGTCGATCGCGCGAAAAAGCAGCGTCCGGTCCACGTCCTCCTCGATCGGGCGGAGTACAACGTCCTCCTCCGTACCGAGGATATCACTCAGCAGCAGCTCGTTGCCGTCCCAGTCGGTGTTGAGCGGCTCGTCAAAGCTGACCTCCGCCTTTTGCGCGGCGCTTTTGCGCAGATGCATTAATATCTCGTTTTCAATGCAGCGTGAGGCATAAGTGGCAAGCTTGATATTTTTGTCGCTGCGGTAAGTATTCACCGCCTTTATCAGTCCGATCGTACCGATCGAAATCAGATCCTCTATGTTCACACCGGTGTTTTCAAAGCGCCGTGCAATATAGACGACCAGGCGCAGATTGTGCTCGATCAGCGTCTGCCGCACGGCGATCTCCCCTGCGTCCAGCCGTTGCAGCAGCGCCGTTTCCGCCTCTCGCTCCAGCGGCGGCGGAAGCGTGTCGCTGCCGCCGATATAGTCCGTCCGCTCGCGCGGCAGCAGCCCCCAGCGCGCAAGTGCCGCGCACAGCTTACTCCATAGCCGATTGAATCTCACGTTTTTCCTCACTTTCCCGCCTTTGCGCACACCAAAGCCCCTGGAAGCCGCTGCCATCGCTGATCGGATGGGGTGAGAGCGCAATCAGACGCGGCCCCAGCGCCGCGCCGTCCACGCTCATCGCGTCGCACCGAAAGGCCGGCAGTATCCCCTGCGTTACGCCGACCGCGCGGTATGGCAAAAGCGTCATGCCAGCCCTCTGCGCCCAGGCAATCGCACGATCCGGATCGCTGAGCGCAGCGGTCGCTTCGCTGCCAAAAAGCGCGCCGAGCGCTTGTGCGCCGACGACCGGTACGCCCACACCGCTTATCGGGTCGGTCAGCGTATTGCCCGTGTCCCGCAGCAGCGTCAGCGTTACGGACCTGCCCCGATAGGCGATCCTTGCGCGCACCAGCTCAGACGCCTCGTGCCGCGCGCCGCCGCGAAACGCCAGCGTCAGCAGGCAATAGCAGCTCGCCGCCGCACCGAAGAACACGCTCCACGGAACGCGCGCGTACAGTACCCCCCGTGCCAGCGGATAAAGATTGCCGCACACCGTGCCAAGCAGTACCACGCTCCCGCCGAGCGCGCAGGCGAGCAGGCAGAACAGCAGCGTCAGCTTAAAACGCCGATAGGCGCGTCTGAAAGCGATCCAACACATGATAAACAAAGATGGGGCAAGTGTCCACGCTTTACATGGTATCCACAGCGCTGCCACCGCGTATGCCGCGCCAAACAGTGCGCCGAGCACGACGCGCCCGCGATGGATCGGCTGCCCGGAAAGGCGCAGCGTAACAACCAGCAGCAGATAATCCAGCAGGAAATTCCACGCCGCCACCTCGTCCCAATACACCACCACGTTCCTCACCGCCTTCAGGGACATTATAGCCGGGCTTTTCCGGAAAAAAGGCCGAAAAAAAGCAGAGCGGAATATTTACCGCTCCGCCTTTCGACAGAAAAATCACCCCGGAACGGGGCGCTCTTTAAAAAAGGCAGCCCCGCCCGGGCAATGCCATTAAGTTAAGCAAAACCGCGCGCGGCGCTCGCCGTCGCCGCCGTGTATCTGCTCCATCGTTGTTGCGACAAGTTACTTGACGCCGCGATCGAAAAAAGCGAACAGCAACGCAGCAAAACACCGCTGTAACTGCAACAGGAGCGTCCGCCAATCGGCGGGCGCTCCTGTTATTATTGTATGGGGACTGTTCGACAAATCGGAAGTTACCTGATACTCCTACAGCTTTAGCACGGCAGGCATTTCGTCGTCTTCTTCGTCATAT
>CAMZIO010000022.1 GCA_947307255.1 uncultured Clostridia bacterium
GCATACCGCCGATTGTTGCGAAAAAATCCACAGCACATTTGGTTAAACCAATTCCGATTTATCTATCCGAATCTCTGAAAACCCTTGATTTTCCTGCATTTCTCGCAGGTCTGCTACCATAAAAAGCTCCGTTTTCCCTTGATTTTGCCCTTGTGGGGCAAAACAAGGGAAACTTTTTTCAGAATGCCTACCGCGCATCAAGGCCTCGCCGCTTGAGAGAGCGAAATACACCCCTTGCACAAACCTGACAGTTTATGCAAGGGGGATTTCGTGTGTGTCTGCCGGGATATGGAGGCAAAGGCCAAGCGCCGGAACGACGCGCGGCGACAGAAGACACGGCCCCGCAGCCATGATTATGACAGAGGACGCTAAGACAGAAGAAATACACCCTGCAAGTTTTCGGCTTGCAGGGTGTATGTAATAGACAATTAGTCCATTTCGCAGCTCAACTCAAAGCCTGTATCACACGTCATAGAAAACCAGTATCGTCCTTTGGGAAGTCTCAAGCGAATATCCTCCTCATGAAAACTTGTATCCGTCACTTTATATACTGACTCCCCGTTTTCACTTATGATTTCAAAGGTCATTGGCTCTGGGGCGTCAAGTTTTAAGTCAAGATAATAATTGTCGGTATAACGCACCTCAAAATCCACCCAGCGATTATCAACAATTGGCTCGGTAATACTGTCAGACCTTTGTGATGTCGAAAAATTCGGTCTTAGGTTTACCAGTGTGAGGCTCACAGCGCTGCCCAGAAGGATAACCGCAAAAAAGATTGCTAAGAAGGCGCCATCACCGCGCCATTTGCGGCTGGAATTAGGATTTCTCATAATTAGCCACCCTCGAAGCAGAAACAGGCACTCAACCAGAAAGGTCAGCAGTATGGTCAGTATAGCCAACCGAGGTTTTCGGAGCATCCAAATCCCGAAAAACATGGCAAAACCAGCGATGAGGATGCCGATAATCAAGGCCAGGCGCGCCCAGCGGTTATTCATCTCGTGCCGAGATTCCCGATCTGAGAATATCTCATAGGCTCCCTCCGGCAGTGAAGGGTCATACAGCTTGCGGAAAAAATGCCAGCCATTAAAGGTAGAACATATATATTCCCAACCCTGTTCCCGAAATGTTTCAATATAGCGACCCATATCCTCAATCTTGCCGAAGTCCATCTGATAGCGATAACGGATGTCCGGGTTCTTCAAAAACTTACTGTGAAAACAGCCGACCTTGACGAGCTGCCAGCCTTGCTCCGATGCCGCATTAAGATCCTCGATTTGCTTTTGATAATTCCAAGGGGAATACATCTTATATGAGTGCTTATAAGCTTTCGACATACATCATACCTCCTCTGCATTTTCCAGCATTCGTTTAAGCCGCGTGATTTCCGCTCTCAAAGCCTCACGCCCGGCATCGGTCAATTGATACTGTCTTCGGCGTTCAAAGCCTGCCTCATTGGACATAATCTCACGGATCCAACCCTTTTTCATCATGTTGCTTGTTGCTCCGTACATGGTTCCGGAGCCGATAGCAACATCACCGCCGGAAAGCTGCTGTGTCATCTGCATAATGCCATAGCCGTGGTTTGCTCCCTTTGCCAGACAAAGCAATATGTAATAATAGCTTTCTGACATGGGTTCACTTCTTTTCATATATGTCACCTCCCGATATGTCATCCTACGACTATATCATAGCACGACATATATCGTCTGTCAATGTATAATTTTTTCTTATTAGTCAGGCAACGCAATCAGACGATTTCTATGCTTCAAGCTAATATGAGCGGCGAGGATTTCTCCCCACCGCCCAATACCTTATGCGTAAATCAGATTGTGATTCACTATTTCCATTGCCCGATCCCGGATATTGTTTATCCTCTGCACCCACAGCATTTGATCCTGCGCTTTGAGTTGTTCTGTCACACCCTCCCATTCTGCCATTTGCTGTGTCAGCAGGAGTATTTGCTCCGTTGCTTGTTCGTTGATGTCGGCAAGGTAGGTGTTCAGCCTGCCGCTGGTCAAAAGCTCCGTGTACAGGGCTTTTCGCTCCGTTTTGATGTACCGCAGGTGCCGTTGCCCCAATATCCCGATGGGCTTTTCCTCTTCGGCGGGCACTGTCAGACAGGGAAAATAATAGTCGCCCCGAAGCTCGTACCATAAACCATTGTCTTTATCATAAATGTACTTTTCCATTGTAAAATCCTCCTGTATAATAGCGTTGTTGATGTATTCGCACATATGTCACAGGCTCCCGATTGCTACACCTTGTTATATCCTGTTATGAGATTTTCTTGCCCTTGTTTTTGCCCTTATGAGCGGCGCAGGCGTCGTTGAAACAGTGTAACATTTAATAAAGGGATTCGGTGAGCAGACTGCGAAAAATCCTTTGTTTGGAGCGGTTTCAGAGGATTTCATTAAAACCCTATAATCACTGGCGAATGCCTATGATTTCGGGGATTTCAAATTCCAGTTTGTCGAACAGGTTTTTTGTTGTCCACATTTATAGCGAGCATCGGATTTTGCCCCACAAAATCCAAGAGACAAAACCGGCGTGACCGCAATGGTCACGCCGGTTTCATACCCTTTTCGGTGGTTATACCCTGGCTCAACAATTTTTTTACTGAGAAGTACGCTATTGTTGTGAGGAGCGAAGCAACATGGCAATCCGCCCGCCACCTCATCAGTCAGCCTTGCGGCTGACAGCTTCCCCTCAAGGGGAAGCCTTTGGTTGGCGCGCTCCTCAAGCCTTCCCCTTGAGGGGAAGGTGGCCGAGCGAAGCGAGGTCGGATGAGGTGTAGACGAGAGCAAGAAAAACCTCGGGGCACCCTCCTTGCGGAGGGTGCCCCGACGACGCCTGCTTTTTTTGCTGTGAAAATCAGTTGGTATAGTTGTCGAAATACCCCTGCACGAGGACGACGGGCGTGCCCTTGTCGCCGCTGCCGCTGGTCAGGTCGCACAGCGACGCGATCAGATCGGTCAACTGGCGCGGGGTCGTGCCCTCAGAGCCCATCTGCCCCACCAGATCCTTCTGCTTGGCGCGGATATCGGCGGAGATGGCTTCGCGCAGCGCGTCGCCGGACAGCTCTTTATACTTGTCGTCCGCGAGATACTTGAGCTTCAGCTCGTTGGGCGTGCCGATCAGCCCGTCGGTATACGCCGGAGAGCAGACGGGGTCCGCCAGCTCCCAAATCTTTCCCTGGGGATCCTTGAACGCGCCGTCGCCGTAGACCATGACCTCTACGTGCTTGCCGGTGGCGTCCAGCACGCGCTGCTGAATATCCAGCACCAGCGCGCGGCAGTCGCGCGGGAACAGCTTGACCTGGTCCTCGTTGGACTTGTTGGAACCGAGCAGGCCGTACTTTTCGTTGTAGCCGCTGCCGTTGACCGGGGCGGTGAGGAGCTCGTCCAGGCCGTAGACGATCTTCGCGCCGGCGGCCTTGAGCAGGCGCTTCGTGCGGGCACGGGAATGGATATCGCAGGCAAGAACGCAGTCGGTATACGAAAGGATATCGCGGGCGTGGTTGGCAAAGACGACCTCCACCTCGGCGCCGCAGCTTTTTACCAGCTCGGTATAATAGGCGACGTAGTCGATACCCGTGAACTCGTGCTTCACCTCGCCAAAGGCGGCGCGGAACTGTTCAAGCGTCAGCACGTCGCTGTACGGATTGATGCCCGCGGCGTCCACCGCGTCGAGGCTGACAAGCGCGTTGCCCACCTCGTCGGACGGATAGCTGAGCATCAGCACCACCTTGCGGCAGCCCTTTGCGATACCGCGCAGCAAAATGGCAAAGCGGTTGCGCGAAAGAATCGGGAAAATAACGCCCACCGTGCCGCCGCCGAACTTGGCGCGCACGTCTGCGGCGATATCGTCAACGCTGGCATAGTTGCCCTGCGCGCGGGCAACGATGGATTCCGTAATCGCAATCACGTCGCGGTCCCGAAGCGCAAAGCCCTCGCTCCCGGCGGCCCGGAGCACGCTGTCGGTTACGATATCGGCAAGGTCGTCGCCCCGGCGGATGATCGGGCAGCGAATTCCGCGAGAAACCGTACCTACTCTTCTTTCGTTCTGTTCCATAGCAATAATCCTTTCCCTATTCGGTATCTCGGATTTGGGCGTCGCACAAGGCGCATCAAAATCACCTAAAGATTATATGATAAAACCGCTGCGGGTGTCAATAAAGCTATCATTCTAATTTCTAATTAAATTTTATTTTTTCGCCCGCGGATTTTATGCAAAGCGGCGCGCTCCGCCGCAGAGCGGAACGCGTCGCTTTTTCTCTTTTGTCGTTGCAGCGCGGGCGCAAGCCGCAGCGGGGCGTCCGCCTGCCGCTTCAGCCCCTGCTCACGAGCAGCCGCTCGATCGCGTAGAGCGCCAGCAGATGGGTGGGATAAAAGACGTAGAAAAACCATTTGTGGAAGGGCGCTTTGCTGCCGCTCTCTCCGTTGTAGCAAAAGTGCACCAGCGGCGGCACCAGATAAACGCCCGCCATCACCCACCACGACATATTGCCCGCAGCCTTGACGGCGAGAAGCGCGAGCAGGCAAAACGCCGTCCATTTTTTCTTTTCGCTGTCCCGGAACAAAAAGAAGAACAGCGGCCAGAGCACGTCGAAAATCGGCCAGTCGCCCCACAGGGAGAGAACGCACAGTCCCGCCACGGCAAGCGCCTTGCACCAGACGGGAATCTTTGCCTTATCGCAGAGCCAGATGGCGAGAAGCCCCAAAAACAGGGTGTAGATCACGCCGAAGGAACCCATTCTGAGGGAAAAGGGCGCACCGGTTTCAAACAGGCAGAAGGGCACCACCGAAATCAGCGCAAAAACGCCCATCCGCAGGACGTATTTTTTCACGTTCCGGGTGTGGACATAGCCCTCCGCCAGGAAAAACGCCATCAGCGGCCCCGTCAGACGGCCAAACAGGTGCATCGCCTGCCCCAGCGGCGAGTGCGTCGGGACGAAGGCCCAGGCCACGTGGTCCACCAGCATGGCTGCGATGGCAAGATATTTCAGGTGATTGCGGTTGAGGCGTTTCATACGCGATACCGATCCTTTCCTTCCCGCTTTTTGCCTGCGCCGTGCGTCTTTTTATACGGAGATAAACCCGCCGTCTGCGGTAAGCACCTGCCCGGTGATGAACGACGCCTGTTCGGATGCCAGGAACGCCACGGCAGCGGCAATATCCTCCGGCGTGCCGAGACGGCCGAGCGGCGTCTGCTGCGCGAGCGCGCGCAGCGTCTCCTGCCCCAGCACCTGCACCATATCCGTGTCGATCACACCGGGGGCGACGCAGTTGACGCGGATGTGAGAGGGCGCAAGCTCCATCGCCAGCGAGCGCGTCAGCCCGATCAGCGCGTGCTTGGTGCACGAATACGTTACCTCGCAGGATGCGCCGTGCTGCCCCCAGATGGACGAGGTGTTGATGATGCAGCCCGCCTTTTCGTGCAGCATATGCGGCAGCACCGCCTGAATCGTATGGCGCGCACCGTTGAGATTTACGGCGAAGTAGCGCTCCCACATCTCGTCCGTTACGTCCTGGAACAGCGCCTGCCCGGCTATGCCCGCGTTGTTCACCAACAGCGTTACGCCGCCGAAGGTTTCCTCCACACGGCGGACCATGTCGTTCACTGCTGCGCGGTCGGCCACGTCGGCCTGCACAGCCATGGCTGCGCAGCCCGCCCCCGTCAACTCGGCGACCAACTCCTCCGCCTTGTCGCGGCACGTCAAATAGTTGATGCACACGGCGTATCCATCCCGCGCCAGCCGCCGCGCCACGGCGCGGCCGATCCCACGGGACGAGCCCGTTACCAACGCCACCCGATCCATAAGCAAATCCTCCCTGCTTTGACAGCTTTTCCGCATACCCGCACGGACACGCAGCGCCGTTGCGGTATAAAATCGCAGTTGCGATTGAAGCGTTGCTTCGCAGGGATTATAGCACGCGCGGCGGGAAAAGAAAAGTCCCTTTTATCGCCGCGCGCCGATAGCCGCCTCCTCGCTGCGCGCGGCGGTCGGGCGGCAGCGCACGCAAAGATTAAGAAACTCTTATAAATTTTCCCCTGTTTCTTTTAAAGCTCTCCTGTTACAATGAACGACGAGGTGAAAGAAATGTACAACGTACTCATTTGCGACGACGACCGCGACATCGTCGCCGCGCTGGAGATCTATCTCTCCGGCGAGGATTATCGGCTCTTCACCGCCTGTAACGGGCGCGAAGCGCTTCAGATCGCGGAGAAGAACGAACTGCATCTCATTTTAATGGATATCATGATGCCGCAGCTTGACGGCATCGCCGCCACCGCGCGGCTGCGGGAGGTGAGCAACGTGCCGATCATCCTGCTGACCGCCAAAAGCGAGAGCGGCGACAAGGTGCTGGGCCTCAACGTCGGCGCGGACGACTACATCACCAAGCCCTTTGACCCCTCCGAGGTCGTGGCGCGCGTGCGCTCGGCGCTGCGGCGCTACACCCGTCTCGGCGCAAAGCCCGCGGAGGAGACGGCGCGCCGTTACACCGTCGGCGCCGTTACGCTGGACGAGGAGGCCAAGCTCGTTACCGTGGACGGCGAGAGCGTTGCGCTCACGCCGATCGAATTCAACATCCTGCGCCTGCTCATCAGCCATCCCGGGCACATCTATTCCTCGGCGCAGATCTACGAGCTGGTATGGAACGAAAATGCGCTCGGTGCGGAAACCTCGGTGTCCGTGCACATCCGGCATCTGCGCCAGAAGATCGAGATCAATCCGTCCGAGCCGCGCTACCTCAAGGTCGTGTGGGGCCTGGGCTACAAAATGGAGGACAAATGCAATGATGCACGCTAACTGGACGAAAACCTTCTGGGCAAAGGCCGCCGCCTTTCTGCTGGCGGCGGCGATGGTCCCGCTGGCCTGCGCCTGCATTGCGTCCATAGCGCTGGGCTACGAAAGCGGCTGGATGATGCACAAGCAGGCAAATCTCTATGAGAGCGATCTCGTGATCAGTGTCGTCTCCCGCAATGCGGGCCAGGTCTGGGACTATCTGCAGTATGAGGGCGGTAACATTGCCGACAGCTGGCTGACCGACACGGAGCACACCAACTACCGTTTTGCGATCTGCGACGAGGACGGCGAGGAGCTGTTCAGCAACATCGGAACAAACGATCAGGTTATTTCCAATCTCTACTATCATACATCCAACGACGGCATGGTCCTTCGCTCCGCCGTCGCCCAGCCGATAACCGCGCAGGACGACATCTTCTGGGCTTATCAACTGACCGGGCGGCTCTACGCGCTCTTTCCGTACGCCGTGGCGCTCACCGTGGTTGCCGGCGTGATATTCCTGTCGCTGCTGGTATACCTCGCCTGCGTGTCCGCCCGTCGCCCGTCGCGCGGGGAGGTCGTCCCCGGCTGGCAGGAGAAGATCCCCTTCGACCTGTATCTGCTTGCCGACGGCGTTCTTGCGGCAGTGCTGGTCTACGTTGTAGTGGAGGCCGCCGACAGCGATCTTCCGCTGCCGTTCTACATAGCGCTCCTGCTCGCCGCCGCCGCGGGCCTCGCCGTTTTGTTTCTGGGACTGTGGATGACGCTGTGCGCCCGCGTAAAACTGGGCAAGTGGTGGCGCAACACGGTCGTGTTCTGGCTGCTGTGCCGCATCCGGCGACTTCTCCGCTGGTGTTGGCGCATCCTGTGTGCGCTCGGCCGCGGGATCGCAGCGCTGGCGCGCGGCATTCCGCTGGTGTGGAAGACGGCACTCCTTCTTGCCGCGATCTGCCTGTATGAGTTGATCTGCATCGCAGGGCTGCACTGGAACGTGGAAGGGCTTTTCGTGTCGTGGCTGATCGAAAAGCTGCTCCTGTGCGCCGGCGCGATCTGGCTGGCCCTGCAGCTGCGAAGGCTCCAAGAGAGCGGCGCGGCGCTGGCCGCCGGCGATCTGGACAATCAGGTCGACACGAAGCATATGTACTGGGACTTCAAGCGCCACGGGGAAAACCTCAACGCGATCTCGCAGGGCATGGGCATCGCGGTGGAAAAGCAGCTTCGCAGCGAGCGGCTGAAAACCGAGCTGATCACCAACGTCTCCCACGACATCAAAACCCCGCTGACCTCGATCATCAACTACGTCGATCTGCTGCACCGCGCGCAAACGGACGAGCAGCGGGCGGAGTATCTGGAGGTGCTCGACCGCCAGTCTCACAAGCTCCAGAAGCTGACTGAAGATCTGGTGGAGGCGTCCAAGGCTTCGACGGGAAATCTGGCGGTGAACGCCTCCCGCCGCAGCGCCGGCGAGCTGCTGCGCCAGGCGCTCGGCGAATACAGCGAACGGCTGGCCGCCGCGCAGCTTGAGCCGGTGCTGACGCTGCCGCAGCGGGAGCTGTTCGTCTGGGTGGACGGCACGCTGATGTGGCGCGTGCTGGATAACCTCTTCTCCAACGCCTGCAAATACGCCCAGGAGGGCACGCGGCTCTATATCGACGCACAGGAGCGCGGCGCTCAGGTGTGCCTTGTCTTCAAGAACGTCTCCCGCGAAAAGCTCAACGTCCCCGCCGACGAGCTGATGGAGCGCTTCGTGCGCGGCGACAGCGCCCGCTCCACCGAGGGCAGCGGTCTGGGACTGAGTATTGCCCGCAGCCTGACCGAGCTGCAGGGCGGGACCTTCGCCCTGGCTGTCGACGGCGACCTGTTCAAGGTCGAGCTGACGCTGCCGCGGGTGGACTAAACAGAAACCCCCCGGTGCGGGTTACCGCACCGGGGGGTTGATTGATGGCGTTATGCCGTCAGCGTCGAAATCACGGTCATCACGAGCGCGGCCGCCGTCAGCAGCAACATACCCGCGTTCAGGTACGCCGTCCGGAATCGCTTGCCGCGTTGGATCTCACGCTCACCCATTGGATAGTCGAGCCGACGCGCGCGGATGCACAGCAGCACGAAGCCCGCTGCCACCAGCACCAGCACTGCCGCTACGTACAGCAGGAATCCGATCTGTCCGGCGCCGAGCGTCTGCTCCCCCGCGGCGAGCGCGTTGGGATCAAGGTTTTCCAGGTCTGCACGCTCCAGCATCCAGGGGGCGACGATCATGCCGAAGAAGTTGATGATCATATGCAGCGCTACGCTGTAACGCAGTCGTCCGGTGTTCAGGTAGAGATAGCCGAACAGCAGACCCAGCGTAAAGGCGTAGAACGACTGGAACAGGTTGCCGTGGAACAGGCCGAACGCCAACGCGCTGATCACGACCGCGAGCTTCCCGCCGTAGATCCGCAGCCGGTCGATCAACTGGCGGCGGAAGATGTACTCCTCCACCAGCGGCGCGAGAATCACGGGGACGAGGATGCGCATGACCAGAGAGTCGTCCATCGCAAAGCTCTCCAGCGGGTTCGTGGATGAAATCTCCCCCAGGGAATTGATCAGCGTGAGCAGCACCGAAGAGACGAACGCCCCCGCGTACATCAGGAACACCCCGATCACCCCGCCGGTAACGAAACGCGCTGCGCCCAGCGGACGGTCCTCCGGCCGATTGGCCGGAAGCTTTTTCAGCATCCACAGCCCCACCGGCACGGCGATCACATACAGCGGCGCAAAGGTAATCACCCAAACGGTATAGGGGTTATCCATCAGGGGCGAGTCCTGCAGCGCCAGCGCCAGCACGACCTGCACCAGCGTGGTGAGTACGAGCATGACGAACAGCGCCACCCCCGCGCGGGAGAAGCTGCGCCTGGCCTCTGCCAGCTCCTCGTCCGAGAGCGCCACGGGCGAAACGCGGCGGCTGCCCGGCTCCAGAAACAGCGGCGCAACCGAGGAGAAAATCAAGCCCAAAACGACGTTGAACGCCGCCGCAATGGCCGTCGCCATCGCCGCTTCCTCCTTCACGAAGCCGACGGCAAGGATGGCGATATCCGGCAGCAGGCCGAAGTAGATGAACAGGACCTGCGCAAACTGCTTGACCATCTTCCCCGCCGCGACGGGCACGGACAGGTCGATGAACACACCGATCGTGGTGGAATAAAAGTCCACCGAGACGATAAAGAGCATCCAGGCAAGCGTACTCAGTGGGCTTGCCCGCAGGATCAGCATCGCCGCAAGCATACCGGGCAGCAGATCGAGCAGGCACGAAACGCCGCCGCCGAGCAGCGAGAAAAACACCTTTTTCCACGGGCTTTCGGGGATGGCGCGGAAATAGTCCATCTTCGTGTCGCCGGCAAGGGGATTGCCCAGCGAGCGGTAAAACACCAGCACCGCAAGCGTCAGCGCGACCGGCACGATGCTCTCGGATTCGATCACGAAGCGCAGCAGCGCCGCCGCGCCCACCGCCGCGACGAAATACGTACCCGACGTCTTGGTCAGCACGCCAAAGCGCGCAAAGCGGAAACGGTTGTACATGGTTTTGAAGAAGAACACGCTGGCGCCCCAGCCGTGGTTCATCCCGTCGCGGCGAAGGCTCTCGCTGCGGTCCTTTTTCTTTTTACGGAAGGCAATGCCCTTCTCCTGCGCCTCTGCCAGCAGGGCCGCGGTCTCCTCGCTCTTGGCCATGGCGTCCTCGTAGAAGTCCACCTTGATCCGCCAAATTGCAAATACCATCAGCACGATGGCAGCCGCCATCACCGCCGCCAGCCCTACGCAGCCGAGGATCGAGCCTTCACATGCGTAAGCGCAAAAGCCCTTGATCCAGCCCCAGATCGGGATCAGCCGCGTGCCAGGCGCGTTGAAAAATCTGGCGGCCGCCTCCAGCGCGCCCGTGCCGCTGGCGCGCCAACAGGCGAAATAGCCCAGGCCGATCAGCGCCAGCACGCCGTAGGTTACCGGATGGATCATCCGCTTCACGCGCGGATAGGTCGAGCCGAGCATATACAGCAACAGCTGCACCAGCTTGCCAAACATGATCATCAGGCAATACGCCGCGACCAGCGCCAGCGCCGACCAGATACTCAGACCCATGTTCAGCGTCAGATTCGGCAGCTGGAAGAGCATATAAATACCCGAAACCAGCGCCACGCCCAACTGCGTCATCAAGCGGAACATCAGCACCGACTGCGGCTTCATCGGCGCGGAAAACAGCACGTTTACATCCGCCGGCAGGAAGATCGCGCTGCCGTTTTTATCGGCGCTGAGCGCCTCGAATACCAGCAGCGCCAGCACGACGCCGCCGACCACCAGCTCCACGATCGCCGACGCGGTCAACCATTCCGGCCAAGCCTCTGCTTCGGCCGGCTCCGTCGGGTCTTCAAAGGGAAGCTCCTCGATCACGCTGCCGGGATCGACCTCCACGATGCCCTCGTCCTGCTCCTCCGCCATCTCGGAGAGCGTCGCAGCGCCGTATCCGATCAGCCCGCCGATGAGCATGCAGGCCACGATAAACAGCAGCACCCAGGTCTTAAAGAGCTTTTTGAGCTGGTTGACGAAGGAGTGAATCGCGTAGTATCCGAACAGTCTCATCTCTTCCGCCTCCCGAACAGGCCGCGTTTGGGCTCAGGCGCTTCCTTCCCGTCCTCCGCACTGTCTGCGTCGGCAGTCAGCTCCGCGGCGTCCACGCCCTCGGTTACGTCAAAGAACAGCTGCTCGAGCGTCTGCCCGCGCTCGGAAAGCTCCTCGCGCGAGACGCTCGCGCGCACGGTGCCGTTTTGCATGATGATCGTGCGATCCCAAAGCATATCCACGCTGTCGATGATATGCGTGCTTACCAGCAGCGTCTTGCCCTGGGCGCGCATCTCCTCGATCATGGCCTTGAGCTCCTTGATCGCGTGCGGGTCGAGGCCGATCATCGGCTCGTCGAGCAGCAGCACCTTCGGCTCGGGCAGAAGACCCAGGCAGAGGTTGAGCTTTTGCTGCATGCCCTTGGATAACTCGTCGCCGAACTTCTTTTTCTTGTCCGACAGCTCAAAGCGCTCGAACAGCTCGTCGATCCGCGCGCGGTAATCGCTCAGCTTGTAGGCCCGCGCCAGAAACTCCATATGCTCCGATACCGTCAGGTTGGGGTAGAGCGTGGGCATCTCCGGGATATAGCCCATGATACGGCGCGCCTCGACGGTCTTGTTGGGATAGCCGTCCACCGTGATCTCGCCGTCGTAGCGCAGAAAGCCGATCATCGCCTTCATGATCGTGCTCTTGCCGGCGCCGTTTGGGCCGAGCAGCACCGTTACGCTGCCGGGGTCGAGGTGAAACGACACGTCGTCGCAGGCGGCAAGCTTTCCGTATCTCTTTGTAACGTGTGAAACATTGACCATAGTTTTTTCCTCTCTTTGCTGTCGCGTAAGCGCAAACTATCAATTCGTTTTTGCAGTGCACCTGCAATGTGAGCTCACTGTACTACTTCTCCGTCAATTTGTCAAGTATATTTTACAAAAACATGATCTGCCGATCGGTAAGATAGTAACATTTCCGCCGGAAAAATGCAAGGTCTTTTCCCCTCCCCCTCTTGCGCGGCACGCAGGAAGAGGATATAATGAGGATGATTTTTCCGTCCCCCGCTCAGCGGGCGGGCGAGCAACGAAACAGGAGGTACCCCGATCATGGCAGTTTTGGAACATCTGGAGCCCAAAAGCGTCTTTTCATTTTTTGAGCAGATCTGCGCCATCCCCCACGGCAGCGGCAATACGAAGGCCATCAGCGATTATCTGGTGCGCTTTGCCGAAGCACGCGCGCTGGAGCACTATCAGGACGCGCTGAACAACGTCATCATCATCAAGGAGGCCGCGCCCGGCTACGAATCCGCCGAGCCGGTGATCCTGCAGGGGCACATGGACATGGTGTGCGAGAAGGCGCCCGATTGCACGAAGGATATGGCGAGCGAGGGGCTGGACCTCGCCGTGGAGGGCGATACGGTCTATGCCCGCGGCACCACCCTCGGCGGGGACGACGGCATTGCCGTGGCGATGGCGCTGGCGGTGCTGGACGATCCCGATCTGCCCCACCCCCGCATCGAGGCGGTGTTCACCGTCGACGAGGAAACGGGCATGGACGGCGCGTTCGGCATCGACGTCAGCCCGCTCAAGGCCAAGCGCCTGATCAATATTGACTCAGAGGCCGAAGGGATCTTCACCGTCAGCTGCGCCGGCGGCTGCCGCGCCAACTGCGTGATCCCCGTTACGCGTGCGCCCTTCTCCGGCGCAGCGCTGCGCGTGGACGTGGAGGGACTCGCCGGCGGCCACTCCGGCACCGAGATTGACAAGGGCCGCGCCAATGCGGATAAGCTGCTCGGCCGCGTGCTGCTTACCTGCGCCAACCGCCTGCCGCTGCGCATTATCTCCGTCTCCGGCGGACTGAAGGACAATGCCATCCCCACCGCCGCCTGCGCGACACTGATCGCCGGCGACGAGGCCGCGCTGCGCGACGTCTGCGCGCAGATGGACAAGACCCTCAAGGAGGAATTCTGCGTTACCGATCCGGGCGTTGCCGTGCGCGTGAGCGCGGCGGAGGCTGCCGCGCCCATGGACGAGGCGAGCACCCGGCGCGTGCTGTGCCTGCTGACCTGCGTGCCCAACGGCATCCAGACCATGAGCGCGGATATCAAGGGACTGGTGCAGACCTCGCTCAACCTGGGCATCCTGACGACGCAGCCGGACTCCGTTTCCGCCTCGTTCAGCGTGCGCAGCAGCGTGGAGAGCCAGAAGAAGATGCTCTTGGAGCGTCTGGCCTGTCTGACCGAGCAGCTCGGCGGTTCGGTCAGCACCCACGGCGACTATCCCGGCTGGGCCTATCGCCAGGAATCCCCCCTGCGCGACCTTCTGACCGCGGTATACACCGATCAGTACGGCCACCCGCCCGTCATCGAGGCGATCCACGCGGGACTGGAGTGCGGACTGTTCTCCGGTAAGATCCCCGGTCTGGACTGCATCTCCATTGGCCCGGATCTGACCGACATCCACACCTTCCGCGAAAAGCTGCACGTCGCCTCCACCGCGCGCACCTGGGCGTTGGTAACGGAGGCGCTCAAGCGGATGAAGTAATCTCTCTATGCCAAGAGGGCTGCCTGCGATGCGGGCAGCCCTCTCGTTTGATTTCCATGCTCTCACGCGTTGAACACGTACCGGTTCAGCCGGTCGAACGCCTCCTCGACCCGGCTGCGCGGCAGCGCCAGATTGACACGGATGCTGCAAGGCAGGAGGAAATCCTCCCCGTTCTGCCAATCCACGCCCACCTCGTAGCCCGCGCGCAGCAGCTCGCCCAGCGTCTTACCGTGCGTCCGGCACCAGCGCGCACAGTCGAGAAAAAGCATATAGGTGCCCTCCGGCCTGAACAGCTCCACACCGTCAAAATGCGCCCTGATGTAGTCAACCGCGAAGTCCACGTTGCCGGCAATCACCGTGCGCAGCTCCTCGAGCCATTCCTCGCCCTCCGGGCAGTAGGCGCCGAGCAGAGCGTACATCGACAGCAGATTCATCGAATTGTAATGGCTCAACGAGCCCTCGCGCCGCACGCGGTCGCGCACCCGCGCGTTGTAGATGACGTGGTAGCTGCCGATCAGTCCCGCCAGATTAAAAGTCTTGGACGGGGCGTAGAGCGCAACCGTGCGCATCCGCGCATCCTCTCCGACGGACTGGGTGGGAACGTGCTGCAAACCCGGGCGGATCAGGTCAGACCAGATCTCGTCCGAAATCACGTAGACGTCGTTCGCCGCAAACACCGCCATCGCCCGCTCGATTTCCCAGCGCTCCCACACGCGCCCGCAGGGGTTGTGCGGCGAGCAGAAAATCGCCGTATGGATGTGTTTGTCCTTCAGCCGCCGGTCCATATCCTCATAGTCCATGCGCCACACGCCCTGCGCATCCCGAACGAGCGGGCTGTGCTCGGCGTGGTAGCCGCCGTTTTCCAGTACATGCGTAAAGCCGACGTAGGTCGGTGAATGCAGCAGCACCGTATCCCCCGGCGTGCACAACGCGCGCAGCGCGCTGCTCACGCCGCCGAGCACGCCGTTTTCATAGCCGATGTGTTCCCGCTTCAGTCCCTGCACGCCGTTGCGCTTGCCCTGCCAGCGAATGATGCTGTCATAATACTCCTCGCGCGGCAGGAAATAGCCGAAGGTCGGATGCTGCGTGCGCGTGAGGATCGCCTGTTGGATCGTCGGCGCCGTGGCAAAGTTCATATCCGCCACCCACATGGGGATGTGGTCGAAGCCCTCGCGCAGCGTAAACCCCGCGCGGTAGGGCGAGTTATCCGGCGGATCCACTGCGATGGAATCCATGCCGTGGCGGTCGATAACGGCGGTAAAATCGTACTTCATGGCAATGCCTCCCACGGGCGCGTTATTCTGCAAGGCTTTCTCCCGCGCGCCCTATCGACGCTACTGTATCACATCGCGGCGCAAAGCGCAAGCGCCGCCGCGCTTGCCGTCCGGCGGCTGGTTTGTATCATACCAAACGTTTCATTTGTTTCCCTATCCAAAACTTGCACAAAACTCCCCCCTTCGGTTTAGTGATTTGTGCCATTTACACAAATGCTTTTTTACTTTATAATGTTAACAAGAAAAAGCGGCTTGACCCGCAGGAGCGTCTCTCCGGATCTCCCACAGCAAAATACGCCGGCCGATCTCGCACCGGTTTGGTAAGGGTGCCGGTCAAGCGCTGCTTTTTTATTCTCTCCCTGTGCAAATTTCAAGAAAAAGAAAGAGGGACTCGCTATGGAAAAAATACTGGTTTTATGCACTGCCCTTGGCTCCGTGATTGCGCTGGTCTTCGCAGCGCTGACGGCGAAAAAGGTTCTTGCTTTCCCGCAGGGCAATGAATTGATGCAAAAGATCTCCGCCGCCGTGCGCACCGGCGCGAACGCATACCTCAAGCGTCAGTACCGTATCGTACTGGTCTTCTTTGCCTGTATGTTCGTGGTGCTGTGCACGATGGCCGCGTTCGGTCTTTTGACCTGGTTCGTCCCCTTCGCCTTTGTAACCGGCGGCTTTTTCTCCGGCTTAAGCGGTTTCGTCGGCATGAAAATCGCCACCGCCGCCAACTGCCGCACGGCCTGCGCCTGTCAGGACGGACTGAATAAGGGGCTTCGCGTGGCGTTCTCCGCCGGCTCTGTGATGGGCTTTACCGTGGTGGGCCTGGGCCTGCTGGATATTTCGATCTGGCTGGGGCTGCTGCATTTCGTCTTTAAGCTCTCCGCCAGCGAGGTTACCGCCGCCATGCTGACCTTCGGTATGGGCGCGTCCTCCATGGCGCTGTTTGCGCGCGTGGGCGGCGGTATCTTCACCAAGGCGGCCGACGTCGGCGCCGACCTCGTCGGCAAGGTGGAAGCCGGCATCCCGGAGGACGATCCCCGCAACCCCGCCGCCATTGCGGACAATGTGGGCGATAACGTCGGCGACGTTGCCGGCATGGGTGCGGACCTGTACGAATCCTACGTCGGCTCCATCATCTCCGCCTCCGCGCTGGGCGTGGCCGCCTTCGGCGGCAGCTTCAACGCCATGGCGGTTCCCCTGCTGATGGCCGCCATCGGCATCCTCTGCTCGATCGTCGGCTCGTTCTTCGTGCGCACGGGTGAAGACCTGGATCAGAAAATGCTGCTCAAGGCGCTCTCGCGCGGTACGACGCTTGCAGCCGTGCTGATCGCCGTAATCGCCTACCCCCTCGTAACCACGATGCTCGGACGCGCGCACACCGGACTTTACTTCGCCATCCTCTCCGGTCTGGTCGCCGGCGTGCTGATCGGCAAGGTTACCGAATACTTCACATCCGACACCTATAAGCCCACGCAGGACCTCAGCGGTGAGGCGACCACCGGCTCCGCCACCATCATCATCGGCGGCATCGGCCTCGGTATGCTGTCCACGGCCGTGCCCGTGGTGATCGTCGTGGTGTGCATCCTGCTGGCGTTCTTCCTCTCCGGCGGCGCGGCTTCCGCCAACATCGGCCTGTACGGCATTGCGCTCGCCGCGGTCGGTATGCTCTCCACGCTGGGCATCACGCTTGCAACCGACGCCTACGGCCCCGTCGCGGATAACGCGGGCGGCATTGCCGAGATGAGCGGCCTGGATGAGAGCGTGCGCACCCGCACCGACGCGCTCGACTCCCTGGGCAACACCACCGCCGCCACCGGCAAGGGCTTTGCCATCGGCTCTGCCGCGCTGACTGCGCTGGCGCTGGTCGCATCTTACATTGAAAAGGTGCGCGAGGTCGGCGGTACGGTCGATTTCTCCGACTTCTCCGTGATGAACCCGCTGGTACTGGGTGGGCTGTTCATCGGCGCGTGCCTGCCCTTCGTCTTCGCCGCGCTGACGATGCAGTCCGTCGGCCGCGCTGCGCAGAGCGTGGTGGTTGAGGTCCGCCGTCAGTTCCGTGAAATCGCCGGCCTGATGGACGGCAAGGCCGACCCGGACTATGCCCGCTGCGTGGATCTTTGCACCAAGGCGTCTTTGCACGAGATGGTTCTTCCCACCCTCACTGCCATCGTTACGCCCGTGCTCGTCGGTATGCTGATGAGCTATAAGGCCGTGGTCGGTATGCTTGCCGGCGCGACTGCCACCGGCTTCCTGCTGGCAATTTTCATGAGCAACGCCGGCGGCGCGTGGGACAATGCCAAGAAGTACATTGAGGCCGGCCACCACGGCGGCAAGGGCAGCGAGCCGCACAAGGCCGCCGTCGTCGGCGACACGGTGGGCGATCCGTTCAAGGACACCTCCGGTCCGTCGATCAACATCCTCATCAAGCTGCTGTCCATGGTCTCCATCGTCTTTGCAGCGCTGGTGGTCAATTACAGCATCCTGTAAAGAGGACTTGATTTCCCTGATTAAAAAGAGATTTCCGGGGCGGTGCCGCTCCGGAAATCTCTTTTTGCTCCCCGCTGCCGCGCGCGGCGAAAAAGAGATTGTCTTTTCGCCGCCGGTTTGGTATATTTCTATATGATACAAGAAACGACGCGCGGTTGCGCGGTGCCTCCCGGCAAGTGGATGTATCCCATCGGCGCGGGCGCTGCGCACCCTCTGAGAAAGGTTTGAACGCTCATGTCTACAGATACCAGATTTTCCCAACCCAATTTTCACGCGGTCAAGGTCATCGGGCATCGCAACCCGGACACCGATTCGATCTGTTCGGCCATCGCGTACACCCGGTTGAAAAACGCCCTCGACCCCGACCGCTCCTATAAGCCCTGCCGCGCCGGGCAGCCGAACCGGGAAACGCAGTTCGTGCTCAACTATTTCCAGGTCGACCTGCCGCAACTTTACACCGACGTCAGCCCGCAGATGCGCGACGTGGATATCCGACTGGCCGAAGGCGTGGACGGTGAAATGAGCCTGCGCCGCGCCTGGATGCGTATGCGCGACCAGAACCTTGACACGCTCTGCGTGGTGGACGGCGAGCGCACGCTCAAGGGGCTGATCACCGTTAAGGACGTTGCCACCGCCAACATGGACGGCGCCGATCCGGACGTGCTCTCCCGCGCGGAAACCAGCTATCAAAACGTGATCGACACCATCGGCGGCGAGGTCCTCGCGGGCGATCCGGCGGGCAGGACGGTGCAGGGCAGCATCATCATCGGCGCGGGCAGCGCAGAGATAATGGAGCGCGCCATCAAAAAGGGCGATATCGTCATCGTCAGCAACCGCAGCGAAAGCCAACTCACCGCCATTGAGATGGAGGCGGGCTGCATCGTGGTGGGCACCGGGGCCAAGGTCTCCAAGACCATCCGTATGCTGGCAGAGGAAAACGACTGTCTGATCATCCGCACGCCGCTGAACACCTACGCCACCAGCCAGATCATCACGCAAGCCGCTCCCATCCGCTACTATATGCTGCGCGACGGGTTGATCACCTTTGACCTCAACACCTCCGTTGAGTCCGCGAAGCGGATCATGGGCAGCGTGCGCCACCGCTATTTCCCCATTCTGGACGACGACGGAAAGTATCTGGGCGTGGTTTCCCGCCGAAACCTGCTCAATCTGCACAAAAAGCAGTTGATCCTCGTCGATCACAACGAAAAGTCCCAGGCGGCTGAGGGGCTGGAGGAGGCCGAGGTGCTGGAGATCATCGACCACCACCGCATCGGTACGCTGGAGACGGAGAACCCCGTCTATTTCCGCAATATGCCCGTGGGCTGCACCTGTACCATCGTGTACCAGATGTATCTGGAAAACGACGTCCCCATCGACGCGCAGACGGCGGGGCTGATGCTCTCGGCAATCCTGTCCGATACGCTGATGTTCCGCTCTCCCACCTGCACGCCCTTGGACGAGCGCGCGGCGCGCCGGCTTGCGGCGATTGCGGGCGTCGATCTGGAGGCGTATTCCGACAGTATGTTCGAGCACGGCGGCGATATCAGCGACGAGACGGCCGAGCAGATCTTTGACACGGACTATAAGGTTTTTGCCAGCGGCAAGCTGCAATTCGGCGTCGGCCAGGGCAGCTATATGAACGAAAAGCACCGCCGCGCGGCGGAGGCGCTTCTCGGTCCTTATCTGGAAATCGCGCGGCAGAAGCAGGGCCTGGATTTCGTGTTTTATCTGTTTACCGACGTGCGCGGTATGTCCAGCGACCTGCTGATGGCGGGTGCGGACGCCGAGGGGATCATCGCCCGCGGCTTCCAGGTCGAGGTGCGCGACGGCATGGCAAGTCTCCCCGGTGTGGTCAGCCGCAAAAAGCAGTTCGTGCCCGCACTGATTGAAACCTTCAAGCGCGAGCTTTCGTAAAAACGCAGCAAAAAGCGGCGGGCGCACGCCCGCCGCTTTTTTACCGATTTCCGATCCGCATTCCGACTTGCACCAGGCGGAACATCCGCACGGCGGCGCGATAGTACAGCTCCTCCGCGCGCGCCATCGCCTCCGCCAGCGGCATCGGCGCCTCTGCCGCGCTCATCAGCGCGGCGACGCCGTGGGTGCAGATTTCCTCCGCCCCGCGCCCCAGCGCGCCGCTCAGCCCGACGACCGCAATTCCCTTTGCCGCCGCGCGCTCGCCCACACCGCGCATCACCTTGCCGAAGCAGCTCTGCCAGTCGGTGCAGCCTTCGCCGGTAACGACCAGATCCACGCCCTCCAGCCTGCGGTCAAAGTCGATCAGATCGAGCACCGTGTCAATGCCGGGCGCCAGGCGTGCGCCGAGAAACACCGCCAGCGCCGTCCCCAGTCCGCCCGCCGCACCGCTGCCGGGCATTCGATCCGGATCACAGCCAAACTGCCGGCGAATCACGTCCCGGTAGTTCACCATCCCCCGTTCCAGCCGCGCGACGGTCTCCGCCGTCGCGCCCTTTTGCGCGCCGAAGGTCTGCGTCGCCCCGTCCGGCCCGCAGAGGGGATTCGTTACGTCGCACAGCACGGTGATTCGGCACTGCCGGAGCCGCGCGTCCAGTCCGGAAAGGTCTATGCTGCGCACGCGCTCCAGATCCGCACCGCAGCCGCCGAGCTCCCGCCCGGCCTCGTCCAGAAAGCGCGCGCCCAACGCCCGGGTGCAGCCCATGCCGCCGTCGTTGGTGGCGCTGCCGCCGATGGCGACGATCAGCTCCGAAGCCCCCCGGTCCAGCGCGTGGCGAATCAATTCGCCGGTGCCGAAGCTGGTCGTGCGCAGCGGATCGCGCCTGTCCGGCGGTATCCGGCAAAGCCCGGACGCCTCCGCCATTTCCAGCACGGCGCGCCGCTCATCCAGCACGCCGTAGCGCGCCGTTACCCGCTCCATCAGCGGGCCGTGCACAGCGGCCTCGACCCACCGTCCGTTTCCTGCCTCGACCAGCGCAGCGGCGCTGCCTTCGCCGCCGTCTGCCACGGCCACGCCGGCGCATTGCACCGACTCGCCAAACACCTCTCTGGCCGCCGCGTCCAGCAGCGCGGCGGTCTGCGCGCTGGAGAGCGAACCTTTGAAGGAATCCGATGCGAACAACAGCTTCATATCGCCACCCCGTCCGTTTCGTTTTGTGTCTCGGCAAAAGCGCGCACGTCTTGCGCATCAATTTATATTGAAGGTATCTTTCAGGAATTCCGCGGTCTTTTCCAGGGTGGCTTCCTCGAACGGGCTGTCCAGCCCGACCTCTGCGAGGACCGCGGCGAACTTCTTCCCGTGGGTGCGATTGAGCAGACGGCAGAAGGCGTCGACGCCCGCGCCGGGTTTCTCCGCTTCCAGGCGGCAGATCTGCATGGCGGCCACCGCAGAGACGGAATAGCTGATGACGTAGCCGTCGCTATCAAAGAAATGGTGGTAAGCGCTCCAGAAGTAGCTTTCGGATCGCGCGCCGATCATACCTGCAATGCCGTAGTCCTCCATGCACTGGCCGAATATGGCGTCGAGATGTTCCACGGTCAGCTCCTCCGGAGAAAGGGCGTAGACCTGCAGCTCAAAGTCCGCATAGGCGCCCTCCTGAAGAATGGCTATGGTCAGCATATCCCACAGAGCCGCGCGGAGGCACGAAGCCCGCGGGCCGTCCAGAAACGGTTCGGCATAGGCAAACGACAGATACTCCATGGCCTGAGAATACGTTTCAGCAATATCGAAGCCGCCAGCAACTCCATAATTGAAATAATAGTCGCAATAGTGTCCGAATTCATGGACCAACGAACAGATCACGTCGCGCCCGGCGGGGTCTATAAAAATGATCGGCGCTTGATAATTTTGAAGATAGTCCATGTACGCTCCGTCCCTCTTGGTGTTCACGTCAGAGATGTCGTACAACTCGTGGCCGACCATGAACCGGAAGGCCTCCCAAACGGGTCCGCCCATCTTTTCCGCGGCCGCGCAAAGCAGTTCCATCGCCTTGGACTTATCATAGCCAAAATAGGTATAAAGCTGATCGGTATTTATGAGGTCCTGCACCAGCGGAGCCAGCACGGTTTTGATCATGCTCAGATATTCCCGCGCCTGGGCCGTCGTATAATCCCGCTTGAAACCGCAGGCATAGCTGTAATCCATGTAGTTTGCATAGCCCTTGGCCTCGGCGATCTTCTGGCGGACCTTGACAAGCTCGATAAAAATCTGACCGGCGGCATCGTGGTCCCTTAGAATCTGGCTGTAGCTGGAATAATCGGCTTTCGACGTCAGCTCATAGTATTGGTATACCAGATCGTTTTCCTGCTGTCTCAGGTCGAAATAGTTCTCGTCTGCGGCGTTGAAATCGTCATAGTCAAGAAAGAATCCTTCGCCGAAATACGCCTTTTCCAGATCGTCCCGGCAGGGAGAGGCGGCGAAAGCGGCATAGAGCGCATTCTCCGCCTCACTTTCGATCCCGGCTTGTTCATTCAGGAAATTGTATTCCTCGGTGAAAAAGCTGTCGCTCGTGTCCATGTAATAATGGAATTGCGCCAGGGAAAGCATCGTATAGAAGTTGTAGATCTGCAC
Source organism: uncultured Clostridia bacterium (assembly GCA_947307255.1). Taxonomy (GTDB): domain Bacteria; phylum Bacillota; class Clostridia; order Oscillospirales; family Oscillospiraceae; genus Hominicoprocola. The sequence goes on from CAMZIO010000022.1 coordinate 22,207, forward strand.
GGCAATCGGGTAATAGTCGTTTAACAGCGCTTGCGCGTCGTTACACCCGGGGACCTTTTCCGTGAGAACCTCGATAGCAGCGATTAGCTTTTCCGCGTCCGGACGGACGTAGGGCATTTCGGAAAGCTTCGGGATTGACAGGGGCTCCTCCGGCAGGAAGCTCAGCCACCCGCCGTTTTGCATACGGACCGGGATCCCGTTCTCCTCGTCGGTTCCGGGTTCTTCGGCCGGCTCAGCGGGAACCTCCGTTGTCGGCGCCTCAATGGTTATCGTCGAACCGGGCCATTTGGCACAGCCGGTGCAGCAAAGGCTGATCAGGAGCGTTACAGCCAAAAGCAAAGAAATAATGCGATTGCGTTTCATGGTATCGCTTCCTTTCAAATCGTATCACAACGCGCGCCGGCAGCAGGCGAAGCTCCGCTTCCGTCTCAGAACCGCTCTCCGGCAATCATCTCTCTAAATAGATTATTTCATTGTTTATCATATCACGACATATCTGTTTTTTCAACGATTTCATATGATAATATCCTTATCTGGCCGGATACTTTTAGAAAACAGCGGCTTCAAGCCCCACCTCCCGGACGCTTTTTTCTTTGCAGAGCAAGAAAACGCAAAAGCACGCCGGCGTTTTTGACCGTTTCCGGCGCTTGAAAGCAAAAAGGCGGGCAGCCGTTCGGCTGCTCCGAAGCCCGTTTTCGCCGTATTTTACCCGTTTTCGCCCGAAATGCAGGAAAAAACCTCTCTTGCCCCGGCAGGCAAAAGAGGTTTTCTTTGTTGTGAAAGAGCGCGCAAAAGTACACCAAAACATAGAAAGAACGCCTAAAAAACATCGCTGAAAACGCGGCCATCGGGAAATCATCTGGACAGCATCAGGATCCCTGAGCAAAATGTCATTTTCCTAAAAATCAGGTTTGGGAATTCCGCTCTTAATT
>CAMZIO010000023.1 GCA_947307255.1 uncultured Clostridia bacterium
TGGGCAAGGAACAGCTCTTTAAGACCGTCATGGCGGACGGCGTGCTGCCGCGCAAGACCTTCTCCATGGGGCACGCCCAGGATAAGCGCTACTACGTCGAGGCGCGCAAGATCAGATAAACGGACGATACCAAAGGCGGCGGGGCGTAAAGCCCCGCTGTTTTCAATGAATGGGGGAACCGATGGATTCTGTGATGTTACCGGCCTATGCCAAGCTGAACCTGACGCTGGATATCCTGCGCAAACGCCCGGACGGCTACCACGAGCTGCGCATGGTGATGCAGCGCATTGCCCTGCACGACGACGTGCGCGTTGCCCTTGCCCCGGGGGAGGGGATCCGCTGCCGCTGCGGTGCGGGACTGCCGGAGGATGAGAGTAATCTGGCGGTCAGGGCCGCGCGGGCCTTTTTCGCGCAAAGCGGCGTTGCGCCGCGCGCGCTGGAAATCGACGTTGTCAAGCGTATCCCCGCCTGTGCCGGCATGGCCGGCGGCAGCAGCGACGCCGCGGCGACGCTGCGCGCGCTCCGAACGCTTCTCTGCCCGGAGATGGACGATGCCGCGCTGGAGCGGATCGGCGCGCAGGTCGGCAGCGACGTGCCCTACTGCATCCGCGGCGGTACGGTGCTGGCCGAGGGACGGGGCGAGCTGCTGACCACGCTGCGGAGCGCGCCGCGGCTTTACGCGCTGGTGTGCAAACCGGATTTTGCGATATCCACGCCCGCGCTCTATGCCCGCGTGCGTGTGGACGCGCTGCGCGCGCGCCCAGACACGGACGGTATGCTGCGCGCGATTGCCGAGGGCGACGCCGCCGGTGTGATCGCGCGGGTTGGCAACGTCTTTGAGCAGGTGCTTCCCGAGGCGTTTTCGCAGGTGTTTGCGATCAAGCGCGCCCTGCTTGCCGCCGGGGCGGAGAGTGCGGCGATGACAGGCTCCGGCTCTGCGGTCTTTGGCCTGTTCCGCGAGAAAGCGGCGGCGGAGGCGGCGCGCCAAAGCGTGCAGATCCCCGGCGCACAGGTGCTTTTAACGGAATTTGTTTAAAAAGTGAAGACAGCGTCCATACTGAAAGAAATCAAACGGATGGACGGTGATTTCATGAAAAAATGGGAAATTTCAGCACTTGTCGGCGTAACGGTGATGCTGCTGTGGTGCGCGGTGGATCCTGGCGTTCTGATGCGCTGGTGGGGTGTGGCGTTTGCACCGCTTTGCGACGCAATGAACGGTGCGCACTGGAACGATGCGGACATTGTGGTGCGCTCCCGGCTCTGGGAGCTGCTGCAGCAATACCTGGTGAAATAGGAGAGGCGCCGACGCGCCTCTCCTATTTATTTCCTTGCCGCTGCGGGTTTGCTATGGTATAATAGCTGAAATGCGGTTATGATACCGGGATTGCAATGGATATACTACCCGACAGACTGAAGAGAGGGACGAGGATATGCTGCGATTGTTGCTTGGCCGTGCGCGTACCGGCAAATCACGGCGCGTGCTATATGAAATTGCACAGCAGGGGGATCGTGGACAGCAGATCCTGCTCGTGCCGGAGCACGCCTCCCACGTGGCGGAGGTGGACGTGTGCCGCGCGTGCGGGGATGGCGCCAGCCGCCATGCCGAGGTTTTGACGTTCAAGCTGCTTTCCTCGCGCGTGCTGGCAATCACCGGCGGCAGCGCGGACGTAACCCTGGATAACGGCGGCAAGCTGCTTACGCTGCAATGCACGCTGCAGGAACTTGCCCCTGTGCTGCACGTTTATCGCAGACCGTCCCAACGCTCCGCCTTTTTGGAGAGCCTGCTTGCCGTCATTGAAGAGCTGATCGCCTACGCCGTCGATCCGCAGACTCTCGCGGAGAAGGTGGAGCGTATCGAGGGTGAGAGCGGCGAAAAGCTGCGCGACATTGCGCTGATTTACGGCGTGTATCTCGGCAAGCTCCACGCGGGCGGGCGCGATGCGCGCGACCGTCTGCAGAAATTGGAGGAGAATCTGGAGCGCTCCGGTTACGTGGACGGAAAAGAGATCTTTCTGGACGGCTTTTCCTACTTTACCGGGCGCGAAATGAACGTCCTGCGTATTATGCTGCGCCGCGCGAACAACGTAACCGTTACGATCCTTGGCGAGCCGGGGGAGGACGAGCTGTTTTGCGAGAGTCTGCGCGTGCGCGCGCAGCTTTACGCCCTTGCGCAGGACGCGGGCGTGAAGTGCGTCGAGGAGACGCTGCCCGCCGCGGCGGTGCAGAATGCGCTCGCGCACGTGGAGCGGTATTTCTTCGGTGCGCGGGAGGCGTGGAGAGGGAAAAGCGGCGCCATCCGCCTTTATGAGGCGTCGGACGCCTACGCCGAGGCAGAGTGGGTGGCGTCGGAGATATTGCGCCTGGTGCGCAGCGGATATCGCTTCCGGGATATCACCGTGGCCGCGCGTAATTTAAGCGAATACGAGCCGATTCTGGAGACGGTTTTTTCCCAATACGGCGTGCCGCTTTACAGTGCGCGGCGGCGGGACATCCTGCAGGAGCAGGTGCTTACGCTGCTGCTCGGTGCGCTGGATGCCGCTGCCGGAGAGTTTGACTATGAGGATGTATTCCGCTGCTTGAAAACCGGACTTGCCGCCATCAGCAGCGAGGAGTGCGACGTGCTGGAAAACTACGCCCTCAAGTGGGAGATCCGCGGCAATATGTGGACGCGCGACGCCGCCTGGACGGCGCATCCGGAGGGCTACGGCGCCGACTGGAACGACGAGAGCCGCGCGCGGCTTTCACAGGTCAATGCGCTGCGTGAGCGCGTGCGCGGACCTTTTGCGCGGCTTGCGCAGGGGATCCGCGGTTATAGCGCCGCTGCGGATAAGGTGCGCGCCCTGTACGGCTACCTGGAGGAAATCGGCGTGCCGGAGCAGCTTGAGCGACTCACGGCGCAGCGTTTTGCCGCGCAGGACCCGCAGCGCGCCGAGGAGCTGGCACAACTTTGGTCGATCCTGTGCGGCGTGATGGATCAGTTCGTCGAAATTCTCGGCACGCGGGAGCTGGACGCGGAGGAATTCGCACGGCTGTTCCGCCTGGTGCTCACGCAGTACAGCGTGGGCACGATTCCGGCGGCGCTGGATCAGGTTAGCTGCAGCGAGATCACGCGCAATGACCGCCACAGCGTGGGCGTGCTGTTCCTGCTCGGCGCGAACGACGGGGCGCTGCCGCGCCTGGACGGCGGCAGCGGCGTGCTGAAGGAGGAGGACCGCCTTGCGCTGGAGCAGCAGGACGTCCGCCTCTCGCCCTTTGGCATGGCGCAGTTTCATCTGGAGATCCAGAATCTTTACGCAGCGCTGGCCCAGCCCACGTGGCAGCTGAACGTGTCCTATCCGTTGTTTGATGCGAAGGGGAGCGAGCTGCGCCCGTCCTTCGTCGTTGGCCGCATTCAGACGATTTGTCCACTGGTAAAGATTGAAAAAGAGAGCGCTGACAAGGAATATCGCCTGTCAGCAAAAACGCCTGCGCTGGCGTATGCCGGCGGGCATATCGGCGGTGCGGTCTGGCAATTTTTTGCTCAAAGCGGGGAGTATGACGACCGCCTCGCCAGGATGGAGGATGCCGCGCGTTATGCACGCGGGCGACTTTCACCGGAGGTGGTGCGCTCGCTCTACGGCAAGCAGATCCGCCTGACCGCCTCGCGCATCGACAAGGCGCGCGCCTGCCATTTTGCCTTTTTCATGCAGTACGGGCTGCACGCCAGAGAGCGCACCGGCGCGGACTTTGACGCGCCGCAGGTCGGCTCGTTCGTGCACGACGTAATGGAAAACACGCTGCGCCGCGCCGATGAGTCCGGCGGACTGAAGGCGCTCTCTGCCGATGCGCTGCACCGTCTGGTGCGCCTTTCCATCGAGGCGTTTATTGAGCGAAATTTGCCGGATCTCGGTGAAAAAAACGCGCGCTTCCGCTATCTGTTCTCGCGGCTGTGCGAGTCGGTCTACCGCATCATGGACGAGGTGGCGGACGAGCTGCGCAACTCGGATTTTGTTCCGCTGGCGTTTGAGTTGGGCTTTGGCACCGGCGCTGAGCTGCCGGCAATCACCGTGCGCGACGGCGCGCGCGAGGTGTGTGTGGACGGCCGGGTCGATCGCGTGGACGGCTGGCTGCACGGCGGCAGGCTGTACCTTCGCGTGGTTGACTACAAGACGGGAAAGAAGAGCTTTGATCTGGCAGACCTGCACTATGGGCTGGGGATGCAAATGCTGCTTTATCTCTTTGCGCTTGCGCGCGAGGGCAGCGACTATTTCGGCCATGCGATCGTACCGGCGGGTGTGCTGTATGCCCCGACGCGCGATCCCATTCTGCCCGGCACGCGCGGTATGACGGACGAGCAGATCCGATCCGCGCTGCACCGCAATCTGCGCCGCAGCGGTATGATACTCAGCGATCCGCTCGTGCTGCAGGCCATGGAGCACAGCGCGCTGGACGAGCCGTGCTATCTGCCCGTAACGGCAAAGCGAGATAAGGAGGGCAGGCTGCTGCTCGGCGGAAGCCTCGCCAGCTCCGAACAGCTCGGTAAGCTCGGCAAATACGTGGATCATCTCCTGCGGCGCATTGCGCGCGAGTTGGCCGCGGGCAATATTGACGCCGATCCCTACGCCCGCAGCCCGCAGGATACGGCGTGTACCTACTGTCCCTTCGCTTCGGCCTGCCACTTTACGCCGGGACAGGGCGGGGATCACATAGAGTATATCCGTGCCGTCAGGGACGGGGAATTCTGGTCCGATCTGGACGAGACGCTGGCAGGAAAGGAGGCGCACGGGGATGCATGAAACGCTGACAGAACAACAGCTTGCCGCTGTGGAGAGCCGGGGACGGAGCCTGCTGGTTGCCGCAGCCGCCGGCTCAGGCAAGACGAAGGTACTGGTAGAGCGGTTGTTTTCCTACGTGGAGCGCGACGGCGCCGATCTGGATGACTTTCTGATCATCACGTACACCCGAGCCGCCGCGTCTGAGCTGCGCGGCAAGATCGCCAAGGCGCTCAGCGAGCGGTTGGAAAACCGCCCGGACGACCGTCATCTGCAGCGCCAGATGCTGCGCGTATACCGCGCGGACATTAAGACCGTGGATGCCTTTTGTACGGCGCTGCTGCGGGAAAACTGCCACCTGCTCGATGAGGATGCGCAGCATCACAGCCTGCGCCCGGATTTCCGCGTGCTCGACGAGCAAGATGCCGCGGTGCTGCAGGAGCGTGTGCTCGCGCGCGTGCTGGATCGTTTTTACGAGGGCCTGCAAAGCGGCGACGGCGGCACGCTACTGGCCGACACGCTCGGTGCGGGACGGGACGACCGTGCGCTGGCCGAGCTGGTGCTGGAGCTGCACCGAAAGCTGCAGGCGCAGCCCTTTGAGCAGGAATGGCTTACGCAGCAGGACGCCCTCTGGCGTGCGGCGCCGCAGCGCGTGGAGGACACGCCCTACGGCGCGCTGCTGCTGCACGCCGTAGGGCGCAAGGCGCGGCACTGGGCGCTGCTGCTGCGCCGCGCGGCGGCGGAGATGGCAGAAAATGCCGCGCTTGCGGAGCGGTATGCCCCTGCCTTTGACGATGTGGCGGATAGTCTGGATGCGCTGTGCCAAGCCGCGGGGCGCGGCTGGGACGAAGCGCGTGCCTGCACGGTAACCTTCCCACGCCTCGGCCTCGTGAAGGACGCGGACGGCGGCGCGCTGAAGCTGCGGGTGAAGAGCCTGTGGGAGGCGTGCAAGGATTCGCTCAAAAAGCTGCAGACCTGGTTGGACGCCTCCAGCGCAGAAGCGGCGGAGGATCTTCGCGCCATGGCGCCGGCGATGCGTGCGCTGATTGCCCTGACGGCGGCGTTCTCGCGCGCCTATCAGGAGGAAAAGCGGCGGCGCAATGCGGCGGACTTTTCCGATCAGGAGCATGAGGCGATCCGCCTGCTCATCGGCGCCGACGGCGCGCCGACGGCGTTGGCGCGCAGCATTTCCCAGCGCTACCGAGAGATCATGGTGGACGAATACCAAGACACCAACGAGGTGCAGAATAAGATTTTTGAGGCGATTTCCCGTCAAGGGAAAAACCTTTTCACCGTTGGCGACGTAAAGCAGAGTATCTATCGTTTCCGCCTGGCAGATCCGCGGATTTTCCTGCGCCATTATCACGACTATCCGCCGGAGGCCGAGGCTGCGGAGGGGGAGAGCGCGAAGCTGCTGCTCTCACGCAATTTCCGCTCCCGCCCGGAGGTGCTGCAGGCGACGAATTTTATCTTTTCCAACATTCTCTCCGTTGAGATGGGCGAGCTGGAATACGGCGCGGACGAGCGCCTCTATGCCGGGGCAGGCTACGAAGAGAGCGCGTGCTGCGCAGCGGAGTTCCACCTGGTGGATCTGCCGACGCACGGCGGGGAGCAGCATGTGCGGGCGCCGGAGGCGGAGGCTGGCTTCGTTGCCGATTACATTGCGCAGATGCTGTCAAGTGAATTTCCCGTACAGGATGAGCGCAGCGGTGAGTTGCGCCCCGTGAGGCAGGAAGACATCGTGATTTTGATGCGCTCGCCCAACACGCGCATGGCGGCCTTTCGCCGCGCGCTGGAGGGACGCGGCCTGCGCTGCGCGGCAGCTGCGGGGGACGATTTTTACGCCACGATGGAAATCAGCGTTGCCTTTGCCCTGCTGCAGATCGTCGACAATCCCAGAAACGACGTGCCCTTGATTGCGGTGCTGCGCTCGCCGCTGTTCGGCTTCACGCCGGACCGCCTGGCGCAGCTTCGCGTGACGAAGCGGGATGGAGACTTTTACGACGCGCTGCTGTGCGACGATGGAGCGGATACGCGCGCGTTCCTTACCCTGCTTGCCCGACTGCGCGAGGACGCACAGGTGATGAATGCGCACGAGCTGCTCGCTGCCATCTACGAGCGATGCGACGTGCCGGGCGTGTTCGGCGCGATGCCGGACGGGGAGGAGCGCCGTGAGAATCTGCGCGCATTTCTCCGCCAGGCAAAGGATTTTGACGATGCGGGTTATCGGGGACTGTTTGCCTTTGTCAGCCATCTGCGCGAGCTGCTCGAGGGGGGCGACGCTGCCTCGCCGGTTGCCGCGCGCGCCGGAGGAGGCGTGCGCATCATGAGTATCCACAAATCCAAGGGCCTGGAATTCCCGGTGGTGATTTTGTGCGATCTGGCGCGGCGCTTCAGCGATCAGGACTACAAAGCCTCGGTGTTGGTGCATCCGCAGTTGGGGCTTGGCCCGGTATGCGTGGACCGTGCGCGCCGGATCCGCTATCCGACGGTTGCGCGCCAGGCGTTGGAACGCACGCTGCGCCGGGAGGATAAGGCGGAGGAGTTGCGGCTGCTCTATGTGGCGATGACGCGCGCGAAGGAAAAGCTGGTGCTCGTGCACACGATGGGCAACGCCGCCGGGCGGGTGAAGGACCTGCTGACGGTCGCCTCCTGTCCGGTGCTGCCGGAGGTGATCGACGAGCGCGGCTGTATGGGCGATTGGGTGCTGCTTCCGCTGCTATGCCGCGCCGAGGCGGCGCCGCTGCGGGAACTGGCCGGGCTGGATGCGATGCAGATCGTGCGCGATGAGAACGTCCCTTGGGTAACGGCGGTGCATGACGGACTTTCCTGCGCCGCCTCACGGGAGAATTCGGCGCAGCCGGTGAGCGAAGCGGCCGGTGAGCTGCCGTTTGACCGCGCCGCGCTGGAATACGTCTATCCCTATGCAGCACAGACGCATATGCCGGCCAAGCTGACGGCCACACAGCTCAAAGGCCGCGCGCTGGACGAGGAGATCGCGGAGAATGCGGCGCTCCCGCCGCGTCTGCGGACGCTGGAGAAGCCGCGTTTTCTCTCCGGTGAGCGCGCGCTGACCGCTGCGGAGCGCGGTACGGCAATCCACCTGGCCATGCAGTATTTGGATTTTAACGGCCCCGATACGGCGCAGGCCGTGCGGACGCAGATAGAGCAGATGCGCGAAAAGCGCCTGCTTACGCCGGAACAGGCGAGCGCCGTGGACGTGCGCGCGATCGCCCGTTTCTTACAAAGCGACGTTGCCGCGCGTATCCGCAGCAGCGCTGCCGTGCAGCGCGAATACCGCTTCTCACTGCTATATCCGGCGAGCGCCGTGGACGCATCGGCAACTGCGGATGATGCGCTGCTGCTCCAGGGCGTCGTGGATTGCTTTTTTGAAGAGGACGGCGAACTGGTCGTGCTGGACTTCAAGACGGACCGCATTGCGCACGAGCAGGTCTCCGAGCGCACGGAGCATTACCGTCCCCAACTGGAATCCTACGCTGCGGCACTTATGCGTATCACGGGGATGCGCGTGAAGGAAAAGCTGCTCTATTTCTTTGCCACGGGGGAATGCGTGCCGTTGTGATGGAACCGGCGCCCGGATCGGTGGCGTCGTATCGGTTGCAATCACCGTATCGGCGTGATAGAATACGTTCCGTCAATCAGTAATTGTCGAAAGGATGGAAGCCTATGTCAATTCTCCTGGAACACGCGGAGCTGCTGCTGCGCGATGCAGCGGGGTATCGCACGCTGCACGACGGGTATCTTGGGATCCGCGGCAGTGTCATCGACTACGTCGGTGAAAGCGCGCCGGAGGCGCCGTATGCGCGGCGTCTGGATATGCGCGGCAAGCTCGTTATGCCGGGACTGATCAACTGCCACAGCCATATCCCCATGGTGCTCATGCGCGGGATCGGCAGTGGGCTGGGCCTGCACGAGTGGCTGTTTGAGACGATCTTTCCGATCGAGGACCGCCTGGTGCGCGAGGATGTCGCTGCGGCGAGCCGCTTTGCCCTGCTGGAGATGATCGCCGGCGGCACGACCAGCTTTTCTGATATGTACTTTTTCCCGGACGAGACGGTGCGCGCCGTAGCGGAGGCGGGCGTGCGCGCCAACCTCAACCGCTGCGTGCAGTGCTTTGACGAGAACCAGACCGTGGAGGAAAATCACCAGATCAAGGAGTCGCTGGCCCTGTTCGAGCAGTACCACGGCGCAGAGAACGACCGCATCCGCATCGACTTTTCCATCCATGCCGAATACACCTGCAAGCCGCGCATTGCCCGCGCGTACAGCGCGCTGTGCGCCGAGCGCGGCGCACGGATGCATCTCCACCTCTCGGAAACGGAGCGCGAAGTGCGCGAGTGCATCGAGCGCTACGGCGTAACGCCGGTGGCGTGGTTTGAGCAGATGGGCACCTTTGACAGCCCCACCGCCGCGGCGCACTGCGTGGCGGTTTCGGCAGAGGATCGTGCGATTCTGCGCGCGCATCACGTCAGCGTGATCCATAACCCGACCAGCAACCTGAAGCTCGGCAGCGGCTTTGCCCCCGTACGGGAGATGCTCGACGAGGGGATCAACGTGGCGCTGGGCACGGATGGCGCCGCCAGCAACAACAACCTCAATCTGTTTGAGGAGATGCATCTTGCCGCCATCATGCACGACGGATATCACCGCGATCCCACGCTGATTTCAGATACCGAGGTGCTGGATATGGCGACGGTGAACGGGGCAAAGCTGCAGGGGCGCGACGACGTCGGCGTGCTGGCCGTGGGGAAGAAGGCGGATCTGATTGCAATCGACCTAAGCCGACCGCACCTGTATCCGGTTTTTGATACCCCGGCGCTTCTGACTTGCTCGGCGCAGGCAGGGGACGTGTGCATGACGATGGTGGACGGGAAAATTCTTTACGAAAACGGAGAATTCCTGACGCTGGACGCCGAAAAGATCAAGGCGCAGATGCGCGCGGCGCTCGCGCGGCTTTACGCCTGAGAGGAGAGAGAATCATGCGAGAGGATCACGATCTTGCGTTTATGCTGCAATATGAAAACGTAGCCTGGTATGAGGATGGTACGGTAAGAATACTGGATCGAAGGACTTATCCTGCCAAGGTGGAATACGTTACCTGCCGGACGCACCGGGAGGTTGCGCAGGCCATCACCGACATGGTTACGCAGAGCGCGGGCCCCTACACCGCCGCGCCGATGGGTATGGCGCTGGCAGCATATGAGTGCCGGGACAGGAGCGAGGCGGAGCAGATGGCGTATCTTGCGCAGGCTGCGCAAACCATCTCCCATGCGCGTCCGACCACGGCCAAGCGCATGACGATCCTGTGCGAAAGCTGTCTGGACGCGGCGCGCCGTGCGCTTGCCGCGGGCGAGCGCGTGCCGGAGGCGATCGTGGCGCACACGGTGGCGCTCAACGATGCGCGCTATGGGCAGATTGCGAAGATTGCGACGTATCTTGTGGATATGTTTCCCGACGGCGGCACCGTCATGACCCACTGCTTTGCCGAGACGATCGTCGGTATGATGCTGCGCGAGTGCCGCACGCGCGGCAAAACCATTCGCCTCTTTTGCCCGGAAACGCGCCCCTATTTCCAGGGCGCGCGGCTGACGGCGACTGTCTGCCGGGACATGGGGTTTGAAGTAACCGTGATTTCGGACAATATGGCGGCCTTCGTCATGCAGCGCGAGGGGGTGGACGTGTTCACCACTGCGGCGGATGCGATCTGCTGCGATGGACACGTGGTCAACAAGGTGGGGACGTTCCAGAACGCGATCGTCGCCAAGTATATGGGAATCCCGTATTTCGTTACCGGCGCGCCCGACCGGGGTCATCCATCGGTGGATACCGTACACATCGAGATGCGTGATCCGGGCTTCACACTCCAGGCCATGGGCGTGCGCACGGCAGCGGAGGGCGTAAAGGGTTATTATCCCGCTTTTGACGTAACGCCGCCGCATCTGGTGAGCGGTGTGGTAACGGATCTGGGGATCTACGCGCCCTACGACCTGAACCGTTATTTTGCCGACGGCGGAGGAAAAAACCAGGTGGTGGTGTAAAGTATGAACACGTTACAGAAATTGAAACAAGAGATCGTAGATCGCTCCCTTGCCGCATTTCGGCAGGGCCTGTTTTCCGGTACCAGCGGGAATATGAGTTGCTTTTTACCGGAGGAGGGATTAATGCTGATTACGCCGACTTCCGTGCGCTACGACGTGCTGCGCGCGGAGGATATCGTTGTGATGAAGCTCGACGGCACGGTGGTCGAGGGGGCGCTGCGGCCCTCGTCGGAGTGGCGGATGCACGCGGTGGTATATGAAAATCTTCCGGGCGTGTGTGCGGTATTCCATACGCACTCGCCGTATGCGACGGCGTTTGCCGTCTGTCGCAAGGCGATTCCCGCAGTGCTGATTGAGGCGCACGCCTTTTTGGGAGGGGACGTGCGCTGTGCAGCCTATGCCACGCCGGGCACGAGGGAGGTCGGCCTTAACGCGATTCCGGCGCTTGAAGGGCGCGGGGGCTGCACGCTTGCCAACCACGGTGTGCTGACCGTTGGGGAAGACCTGGCGCAGGCGTATCTGCGCGCCGAGTATATTGAGGATGTGGCAAAGGTGTACAGCATCGCCGGCTCGCTGGGCGAGCCGGTGCCGCTGGAGACACTCTGAAAGCGAGCATGATAAAAATACAGACGAGGCGCTTCGTAAGGAAGCGCCTCGTCTGTACGTTTCAATCCGGAACGCTCAGCGTTCTTCGCGGAAGTAGCTCAGGCCCAGAGAGGCGGGAGGCTGATTCTCGCGCTTTTTACGCAGGGATACGATGATCAGTACGATGAGCGTGATCACATAGGGCAACATCTTGTAAAGCTCTTTCACGGCAAGGTCCATGCCCGTCGGAATATAGAGGTAGAGGATATAGAGCCCGCCGAAGAGGATCGAAGCCAGGATGCTGACACTCGGTCGCCATATCGTGAAAATGACCAGGGCAATGGCCAGCCATCCGCGGTCGCCAAAGGCATCGTTGGACCAGACGCCGCAGGCGTAGTCCATCACATAGTACAGACCGCCAAGACCGGCAATCATGCTGCCGATACAGGTTGCAAAGTATTTATACTTTACGACGTTGATGCCCGCGGCGTCTGCCGTGGCGGGGCTTTCACCCACCGAACGGAGGTACAGACCGATACGGGTGCGGTTGAGCACGTGCGAGCTGAACAGGGCGATGAGGATTGCAAGATAGGCCAGAAAGCCGTAAGAGAGGAACATTTGCCCGAACCAGCCTGCGCTCTCAGCAAACGGGAGAGAGGTGCGGAAAAAGCTGCTGGTGGCGCTCAGCGCGACGGAGGGAACCTCGCTGCCGGTGAGCTTGATGAGAGAGCCGCCGAAGAAGTTGCCGAAACCGACGCCGAAGGTGGTCATGGCAAGACCGGTTACGTTTTGATTGGCGCGCAGCGTTACGGTCAAAAAGCAGTACAGCAGGCCCATCAGCAACGAGCCGAGCAGGGAGCAGAGCATCGGGATGGCAATCGCGGGGAAAGCGCTCAGCGGTCTGCCCGCAGCAGACTGCTCGTAGAGGAAGGCGCCGATGACGCCGCTGATCGCGCCGACGTACATGATACCGGGAATACCGAGGTTGAGATTGCCGGATTTTTCCGTCAGGATCTCGCCGGTGCTGCCGTAGAGCAGCGGGATACCCTGCATGACCGCCCGCGGGAAGAAGGATACGATATCAAACATGGCGCTCTCCCTCCGTTTCTGCAGAGTTGGTCAAATGGATTTCGTAATTGATAAAGAACTCGCTGCCGATGATGAAAAACAGGATAATACCGGTCAGAATGTCGGCAAAGGAGCGGTTCAAACTGAAAACGCTGGAGATTTCGCCGGCGCCGCGGTCCAGGAAGACCAGCAGCAGGCTGGTGAAGATCATGGCAATGGGATTAAACTTGGCAAGCCACGAAACCATGACTGCCGTAAATCCGCGCCCGCCGACGATGGTGGTCGTCATCGTGTGATTGATTCCGCTCACGAGCAGAAGTCCCATCAGACCGCAGACGGCGCCGGAGAGCGTCATGGTGCGGATGATCACGCGATCGACCTTGATTCCGGCGTAGCTTGCGGTGCGGCGGCTTTCGCCCACGACGGCGATTTCGTAGCCGTGCTTGCTGTACTGTAGATAAATATACATTGCGCCGGTGAGAATGGCGACGATCAGAATACTGAGCAGGTACTGCTGTCCGGCAAGCTGCGGCAGCCAGCCCATCTGGCTGTTTTGGTTGATGATACCGATTTTACCGGAGCCCTTGGGCACCTCCCATACGATGATGTAGTAAGCGACGAGCTGCGTGGCAATGTAATTCATCATCAGGGTGAAGAGCGTTTCGTTCGTGTTCCACCGGGCGTTGAAAAACGCGGGGAGAAAGCCCCATAATCCGCCGGCAAAAAGGCTTGCCAGCAGCATCACGAGAATCAGCAGTCCGTTCGGCAGCTTGTCGCCGAAGAGAATCATGCACGCTGCCGAGGCGAGGCAGCCGATCAGCACCTGCCCCTCCGCGCCGATGTTCCAAAAGCGCATCTTGAACGCCGGCGTAACCGCCAGTGAAATGCCAAGCAGGACGGAAACGTTTTGCCAGGTTACCCAGCTTTTGCGCGCCGTACCGAAGGCACCCTGGAAAATCGTTGCGTAAACGTCAAGCGGATTCAGCCCGGTTGTGATGGTGGTAATAATGCCGCAGATGACCAGCGCCAGCAGGATCGCTCCGCCGCGGATCAGCCATGCTTTTTGGGGGGATAAAGACGAGCGCTTGGAAATATGAAAACGAGAGAGCATATCAAGCGTCCTCCTTTCTGTGCTGTGTCATCAGAAGCCCAACCTCTTCCTTGGTGATAGTCCGCGCGTCCACCACGCCGGAAACCTGCCCGCCGCAGAGTACGACCAGCCGGTCGCACAGTTCCAGCAGCACGTCCAGATCCTCACCGACGTAGAGCACGGCGATGCCCTTCATCTTCTCCGCTGTCAGCAGGTTGTAGATGGTATAGGATGTGTTGATATCCAGACCGCGCACGGCGTAAGCCGTCATCAGCACGGCGGGGTCCTGTGCGATCTCGCGCCCGACGAGTACCTTTTGCACGTTGCCGCCGGACATACGCCGCACGGGGAAGGACGTGCTGGGGGTAACGACCTCCAGCTCCTTCCAGACATCGTTGGCGAGCTGTTCGGGATGCTTTCGGTCAACGAACAGCCCCTTGCCGTTGCGCCAGGAGCGCAGCATCATGTTGCCCGTCATACCCATCGAGCCGACCAGACCCATGCCAAGCCGGTCCTCCGGGACGAAGGCCATGCCGACGCCCGCACGCTTGATATCCAGCGGGTCCATACCGACGAGATTCTTTTCCTGCCCGCTTTCCGGATCGTAGAACATGATTTCGCCCCGGGCGATGGGGTAGAGCCCTGCGATGGACTCCAGCAGCTCCTTCTGACCGCTGCCCGCCACGCCTGCGATGCCGAGGATCTCGCCTGAGTTGGCGGTGAAGCTGACGTTGTCGAGGCGTTTGACGCCAAGCTGGTCGTATACCGTCAGATTTTTTACGGCGAGGCGCGGCTGGGGATCGACGGGCATCGGGCGGTCGATATTCAGCGTAACGCTGCGGCCGACCATCATGTCGGTGAGCGACTGCTGGTTGGCGTCCTTTGTCAGCACGCCGCCGATGTACTCGCCCTTGCGCAGCACGGCCACGCGGTCGGACACGTCGAGCACCTCGTGCAGCTTGTGCGTGATGATGATGAGGGATTTGCCGTCCTTTTTCATCGCGCGCATGATGTCAAACAGCTTGTCCGTTTCCTGCGGGGTCAGCACGGCGGTCGGCTCGTCGAGGATCAGGATATCCGCGCCGCGATAGAGCACCTTCACGATTTCCACCGTCTGCTTCTGCGAGACGGACATATCGTAAACCTTCTGGTCTGGCTTGATATCGAAGCCGTATTTTTGGCAAATTTCCGTAATGCGGGCGCTGGCTGCCTTCAAGTCGAACTTGCCCTGCTCCTCAAGACCGAGGACGATGTTCTGCGCAGCGGTAAACACGTCCACCAGCTTGAAATGCTGGTGTATCATCCCGATGCCGTTGTCAAACGCATCCTTGGGGGAGGCGATGGTTACCGGCTTGCCGTGCACGTAGATCTGTCCTTCATCCGGGAAATAGATCCCGGAGAGCATATTCATCAGCGTGGTCTTCCCGCTGCCGTTTTCACCCAGCAGGGATAAGATCTCGCCCTCGTGCAGTTCCAGATTGATGTGGTCGTTGGCAGTAACCGTTCCGAAACGCTTGGTGATGTTTTCCATTTTAATGGCGCATGGCGATCCCATAGCAGTCATTCCTTTCTTCGCCGGGGAGCGTCCCGGGCTTGATCGCAGGCAGAAAGAGAAAAGCCCCAAACTATGCGTCTATTTTATCATCAACCGCGAAAATTGTAAATCAATATTTCGGGAGTTTTCACCAGATAAAGGGTAAAAAAAGAGAGCTACTTTTCAGCAGCTCTCTTTTTCGGTGAGATTAGAACGCAGTATCGAGCAGGGTGATGCCGTCGATCTGCAGGTCAAAGTAAGGCGCGCTGCGGAACTCGGACTCGTGGAAGTAACCGTCCGCGATGACCTCGGTGTCGGGGGTGTAAGCAGCGTCAGAGTCAACGTCGGCCATGTAGGAATCGAGCGCTGCGCCCTGGAACGTGAAGGTGGACGTGTCGAATACGTGGCGCGTACCGGCGCTCAGCTCGGCCTTTGCGGCCTCAATCGCCTCGGCGGTACCGGCGGCGGCGACCGATTCGTTCAGCTCGGTGAGCTGGACGGAGCCGGTGGCGATCGTGCCGGTGTAGTCGGCGTCGATGGATGTGCCGTTCATCACGGCCTTGATGGCGTACTCATAATAGGGGACCCAGTTGATGCGGGAGGAGATGATGTAGGTGTTCGGACCGACGGACTTGGTGCTGCCGTTATAGGAGACGTCGGGGACGCCGGCAACCTCGCAGGCAGTGGGGGCGCCCATGGAGTCGGCGTGCTGGCTGATGAGCTTGCAGCCGTTGCCGATGAGCTTGTTTGCGCCTTCCTTTTCGGCGGTTTCATCATACCAGGAACCGGTAAAGGTAACTTCCATCGTGGCAGTCGGGCAAACGCTGCGCGCGCCGAGGAAGAAAGAGGTGTAGCCGGAGACGACTTCCGCATAGGTGAAAGCGCCGACGTAGCCGATCTTAGCCTCTTCCGGCGTGAACTCGCCGTTTTCGATCATCTCGTTGAGCTTCATACCGGCGGCGATACCGGCAAGATAACGGCCCTCATAGATGGAGGCAAATGCGTTGTGATAGTTGTCCAGGCCCTCGGTGTGCGCTTTGGTGCCGGTGGCATGGCAGAACTGGACGTCGGGGAATTCTTTGGCAGCCTGGATCATATAGTCCTCATGACCGAAGCTGTCGGCAAAGATGATGCTGCAGCCGTCGTCTGCCAATGCGGCGGCCTCTTCATAGCACTCCTGGCCTTCCGGGACGTTTGTGCGGATGATGTAGTTGCTCTCGGGGATGCCAAGATTTGCGCAGGCTTCCTTCGCGGCGTTGATGAAGTTAAGGTCGTAGGTGGAGTTTTCATCATGCAGCATAATGAAACCGACCTTAATGTCATTGGTCGCCGGGGTGGGATCACCCTCCTGCTTGCCGCAGGCGGCCAGAGACAGCACCATGACAAGAGCGAGAAGCAATGCAAAAAACTTCTTCATCGAATAATCCTCCTTTTTATATTGAGACTTGCGCAGCGCGCAGATCTCTTAATACGTAAATCATACAAAATTCCGCTTCAAAACGCAATATCCAATCTGAAAAAAGAACCTTGCACTTTGCCTAAAAATACTGTTTGGATTTGGACAAGCTGCACAGAAATATAGGGGAAGATGTGGAAAAAACGATAGGGAACGGGTTCCGTTTTGTGGCAGACGATAGGGCGCGTCCCGCCGCGCGGCACGGGACAAAACCCGCTCCGCACGCATCAAAACAGCTTTCTCAGCCTGTCGGAAGCGTCCATCACCATGAGGGTGCGGACGGGATCCTTGACCTTGGCCAGGAAGATCATAGCGGCGATGATGTACGGTTTATAGGACGCCTGCTTGTAAAGCGGGACGAGATACCGGTCGAACACAGAGCGGTCCACCTCGCCCTCGGGGCAGGACAGGCCCGAAATGTCGGCGGGCAGGCAGTGCAGATACAGCGCACTTCCGCCCTTCGTCAACTGCATCATCTCCTCGGTGCAGGCCCAATCCTTATGCTCGGCATTCTGGGCGAGGAGCTTTTTCTCCAGCGCGTCGATGCCGGCCTTGTCGCCCCGCTGATAGAGCTTCGTGCGCTCCTCCATCGCGGCGAACGGCGCCCAGGATTTGGGGTAGACGATGTCGGCGTCGCGGAAGGCCTCCTGCATGGAGCTGCTCTTGGTGAACGAGCCGCCGGTGGCCGCCGCGTTCCTGCGGGCGATTTCCTCGATCTCGGGCATGACCTCATAGCCTTCGGGGTGGGCGAGGGTAACGTCCATCCCGAAGCGGGTGAACAGGCCGATCACGCCCTGCGGGACGGACAGCGGCTTGCCGTAGGACGGGGAGTACGCCCAGGTCATGGCGACCTTTTTGCCCTTGAGGTTCTCCACACCGCCGAACTGGTGGATGATGTGGAGCATATCGGCCATGCACTGCGTGGGATGATCCACGTCGCACTGCAGGTTGACCAGGGTGGGGCGCTGCTCCAGAATGCCGTCGCGGTAGCCCTCCTCCAGCGCGTCGATGAAGGTCTTCTGGTACTTGTGGCCCTCCCCGATGAACATGTCGTCCCGGATGCCGATGACGTCGGCCATGAAGGAGACCATGTTGGCGGTTTCGCGGACGGTCTCGCCGTGGGCAATCTGGCTTACCTTCTCATCGAGCACCTGCTCCTCCAGTCCCAGCATATTGCACGCCGAGGCGAAGGAAAAGCGCGTGCGGGTGGAGTTGTCGCGGAAGATCGAGATGCCGAGGCCGGAGTCGAATACGCGTGTGCTCTTATTGCGCTCGCGCAGGTCGCGCAGCGCGTCCGCCACGGTGAAAACGGCGGCAAGCTCGTCGTCGGTCTTGTCCCAGGTCCAGTAAAAGTCGTTTTGGTACATATGGTTGATGCGCAGCGTCTCCAGACGGCGCGCCAGCTCGACAGCCTTGCTCATGGGAAGGAACCTCCTGATTCGTATTTGATTTCGCCGTGCACGGCGAAATGATCGTTATCGAAGTTTCTGACGACGTGTGCGGCAGAAAATGCACGTTGCGCGCAGCGAAGCCATTTCGGCTTTCGCGCGCAGTGCGAAAACGGGTTAGCGGATGTCGTTTCCGGTCAGTTCCTGCCGGAAGAGCGTGGCGGAGCCATCCTTGTTCTCGGGCTTGTAGAGCATCGGCACGGCGGCATAGAGTGCGGCGCAGGTAACGAGATCCTGCTTCCAGGTGATCTCGTTGGGCGCGTGCGCCTGGGACTCGGCGCCGGGGCCGAAGCCTACGCAGGGGATGCCGTAGCGGCCCTGGATGGCCACGCCGTTGGTGGAGAAGGTCCACTTGTCGGTCAGCGGTCGGCCCTCGCGCGTGGCGCGCGCCCGGTCGTCCGACCAGATGCGCGTATCTCCGAACAGCGCGTGGTGTGCGTCTACCAGCGCCTGTACGTGCGGCGCAGTCTCCCGGTTGATCCAGGTGGGGAAAAAGGATTCGGTTTTATAGACCTCGCCGGTCCAGGACGGGCGGTCGTACCAGTACATACTGACCTTCACGTCGTCGCCGTACTTCTTCACAGCGGGGAGGTCCTCGATTTCCTTAATGCAGGACTGATAGGTTTCGCCTGCGGTCATGCGCCGGTCAATGGAAATCGAACAGGAATCCGCCACCGCGCAGCGGGACGGGGAGGTGAAGAAAATCTCCGACGTGGTACAGGTGCCGCGGCCAAGGAAGCGCGCATCCTCATAGTACACGGGGTTATACCGGGGATCGAGCATCTTGACCAGGCCCTTGATTTCCACGCTCTCGTCGGCGGGGTTTTCGTTGAGCGCACGGACATCCTGCAGGATGTCCGCCATCTTGTAGATCGCATTGTCTCCGCGCTCCGGCGCGCTGCCATGGCAGGACACGCCCTTGACGTCCACGCGGATCTCCATGCGCCCGCGCTGGCCGCGGTAGACGCCGCCGTCTGTCGGCTCGGTGGAGATGACGAATTCGATCCGCTTCTGCGCCTCGGCGGGGGAAGAAAAGTCCTTGTTGACGATGTACTGCCAGCACATACCGTCGCAGTCCTCCTCCTGCACGCTGCCGACGACCATGATCGTAAAACCGTCGGGAATCAGCCCCAGATCCTTCATGATCTTCGCGCCGTAGACGGCGGCAGCGAGACCTCCCTCCTGATCGGAGCTGCCGCGGCCGTAGATCTGCGTCTCGGTCTCATAGCCCTGATAGGGGTCGGCGTCCCAGTTGTCGGCGTTGCCGACGCCGACGGTGTCGATGTGGGAGTCGATGGCGATGATCCGATCCCCTTCGCCCATCCAGCCGATCACGTTGCCCAGCCCGTCAAGCTCCACCCGGTCAAAGCCGAGCTTTTCCATCTCCGCCTGGATCCGGCGGGCGACGCCCTCCTCCTGGCAGGACTCGGAGGGGATGGCAATCATATCACGCAGAAAACGGGTCATATCCGCGCCGTAAGCGGCGGCGGAACGCTTGATCGCTTCAAAATCCATGGGATAACCTCCATTCCAGATTTCCGGTTCGACGCCTTTTCTACCGCTATCATAACATAAGAAAAGCAGAAGTCAAACAAAAATTTTGTAAACCTAAAAAAATTTTGAAAAAAGTGATTGCAAAGAGAGGGGTTTTTTGCTATAATCAACACATAAAGCTGTGGCAAGGGGGGATGATTTATCGAAACGGCCAAATTGGAGGAGCTTAAACAGATTGCAAAGGGCATCGCCGCGACCTTTGGCAGCAACTGCGAGGTCGTGATCCACGACCTTACGGCCAGGAATCCGGAGCATTCGATCGTTGCCATTGAGAACGGGCACGTAACCGGTCGCCGGGTGGGCGACGGGGCGTCCCACGTCGTGTTGGAGCGACTGCGCTGCGCAGACGCACAGCCAAGCGACCACCTGAGCTATCTGACGAAAACGCCGGAGGGGAAGATACTCAAATCTTCCACGATTTATATTCGCGGCAAAAACAAAAAGGTAACGGCGGTTTTGGGAATCAACTACGATATTTCCGCCCTGCTGATGGTGGAAAACGCCGTGCGCGAGCTGACCGACACCGCGGACAAGGAGCAGAGCGAGCCGGAGAAGATCATCAACGTCAGCGCCTTGCTCGACGAGCTGATCGAGCAGTCCGTCGCCCTCGTGGGCAAGCCCGTCGCCCTGATGAACAAGGAGGATAAGATCCGTGCCATCGGTTTTTTGAATCAGAACGGCGCGTTTCTCGTTACCAAATCCGGCGACAAGGTGGCGAAATACTTCGGCATTTCCAAGTACACGTTGTATTCATATATCGACAGACAGGAGGACAGAAGCAATGGGTAAAATTGATTTGACCATCAACAAAGAGGGCTTGCAGCATAATATCCGGAAAGCAAAAGAAAACCGCATCATCATCCCCACCATCGCGCAGATGCAAAATCCCGATCTGATCCCTGAAAAGATCAAGGATAAGCTCAGCCATACCGGCCTGTGGGACGTCGATCCAGTGAACCTGTTCCGTATCAGCTGGTACAACGAGGCCAGAGAGAGCGGCGGCCTTTTCCAGAAGGTCCCCAATTACGTGGAGATCCCCAGCGCGCTTTCCGGCGTCAAGTGCCGCATCATCGCCATGGCGGGCAAGTGGTTTCCCACCGGCTGCCACAAGGTCGGCGCCTCCTTCGGCTGTCTTGCCCCGCGCCTGGTAACAGGCCAGTTCGACGCGACCTATCACCACGCCGTTTGGCCTTCCACGGGAAACTATTGCCGCGGCGGCGCGTTCAACTCCAAGCTCCTCGCCTGCGACAGCGTGGCGATATTGCCGGAGGATATGTCCCGCGAGCGCTTTGACTGGCTCAAGAGCATTGCCGGGCAGATCATCGCAACGCCCGGCTGCGAGTCCAACGTCAAGGAGATCTTCGACAAAACCTGGGAGCTGAAAGCCGACCCCAGTATGATGATCTTCAACCAGTTTGCCGAGATGGGCAATCCGCTCTGGCACTATAACGTAACCGGTTACGCCCTGGCTGAGCTGTTCGAGGCCGTCAAGAAGCCGGGTCAGCGTCTCTCCGGCGCTTGTTTTACCTCCGGTTCCGCCGGTACGATGAGTGCGGGCGACCTGCTCAAAGAGCGCTATCCCCATCTCAAGCTTGCCGTGGGCGAGGCGCTGCAGTGCCCGACGATCCTGAACAACGGCTTCGGCGGCCACCGCATCGAGGGCATTGGCGACAAGCACATTCCCTGGGTGCACAACGTGAAGAATACCGACATGGCCATTGCCATCGATGATGAGGACTCCCAGCGCCTGCTGCGCCTGTTCAACACGCCGGAGGGGCAGAAGTACCTCAAAGACGAGCTGGGCCTTGACGACGGGCTGATCGAAAAGCTGACCTGGATGGGCATTTCCGGCATTGCCAACGTGCTGTGCTGCATCAAGATGGCGAAGTATTACGAACTGACCGAAAACGACGTGGTCTGCACCGTGCTGACCGACTCCGCGGTGATGTATCGCTCCCGCGTGGATGAGCTTAACGACATGTACGGCGCCTATACTCCCGTCGAGGCGGCCAAGGATCACGCGCTGCACATGCTCGGCCTCAAGACCGACCACCTCATCGAGCTGACCTATGCCGAGCGCAAGCGCGTGCACAACCTCAAGTACTACACCTGGGTCGAGCAGCAGGGCATGG
>CAMZIO010000024.1 GCA_947307255.1 uncultured Clostridia bacterium
TGTAAGATATGCACAAAACTACAACGTTTTTTTGTGCAACAGCGCAACAGATCGCGCGGTTTCAACCGATCTCCTCTGCACAGAAAGGAATGCTCTTTTACACAAGGGCAGCCACAGCAAAAAAAGGAGGGCAAGCGCTCCCCCGCCCGCCCCGGTGCAAAAAACAGCAGGTCTTTCGACCTGCTGTTTTTTATCGTTGCTTTTATTGCAGCAAATTACTCGATGCACTCGATAACGACGCCGGAACCGACGGTACGGCCGCCCTCGCGGATAGCGAAGCGGAGGCCCTTCTCGATGGCGATCGGGGTGATCAGCTCAACGCTCATATCAACGTTGTCGCCGGGCATGCACATCTCAGTGCCTTCGGGCAGGGTGATGACGCCGGTAACGTCGGTGGTACGGAAGTAGAACTGAGGACGATAGTTGTTGAAGAACGGGGTGTGACGGCCGCCCTCGTCCTTGGTCAGAACGTAAACCTGGCCAACGAACTTGGTGAGGGGGTGAATGGAGCCGGGCTTGGCCAGAACCTGGCCGCGCTCGATCTCGGTCTTGGCAACGCCGCGCAGCAGCGTACCGACGTTATCGCCAGCCTCGGCGTAGTCGAGCAGCTTGTGGAACATTTCGATACCGGTAACGACGGTCTTGCGACGCTCGTCGGTCAGGCCGATGATCTCGACTTCCTCGCCGAGCTTGAGCTGACCACGCTCAACTCTGCCGGTGGCGACGGTACCACGACCAGAGATCGTGAACACGTCCTCAACGGGCATCAGGAAGGGCAGGGAGTCGTCGCGCGGGGGAGTGGGAATCCAGCTGTCAACCGCGTCCATGAGTTCCTTGATGCAGGCATACTCCGGAGCGTTGGGATCGGTGGACTCGGAAACGAGGGCGTTCAGAGCGCTGCCGCGGATGATGGGGGTGTCATCGCCGGGGAAGCCGTAGAAGGTCAGCATCTCGCGGACTTCCATCTCGACGAGCTCGAGGAGCTCCTCATCGTCGACCTGGTCGCACTTGTTCAGGAAGACCAGGATGGAGGGGACGTTAACCTGACGGGCGAGCAGCAGGTGCTCACGGGTCTGAGCCATGGGGCCGTCGGAGGCGGCGATGACCATGATCGCGCCGTCCATCTGAGCAGCGCCGGTGATCATGTTCTTGATATAGTCGGCGTGGCCCGGGCAGTCAACGTGAGCATAGTGACGGTTGGCCGTCTCATACTCAACGTGTGCGGTGTTGATGGTGATACCACGCTCGCGCTCTTCGGGAGCCTTGTCGATGGAGCTGTAGTCGGTGTACTGAGCGCCGCCCAGCATGGCCAGATACTTGGTGATGGCCGCGGTCAGGGTGGTCTTGCCGTGGTCGATATGGCCGATGGTACCAATGTTTACATGGGGCTTGGTGCGCTCGAATTTCTGCTTAGCCATTAGAGTGATCCTCCTGTAATCATTTTTTCATTTTGTCCAGTGTCTTTTACACAACACCGGTATTTTACAGTATTCTGCCGTATTTTGCAATACCTTTTTGCATCACGCGCGCATTCCCGTGCGCTGAGTGATGATCTTCTCCTGGATGTTCTTCGGAATCTCAATATAATGAGACGGTTCCATCGTATACTGGCCGCGCCCCTGCGTGCGGGAGCGCAGGTCCGTTGCGTAACCGAACATCTCAGCCAGCGGGACGAAGGCGTCGATCTGCTGCGCGCCGGCGCGCGCTTCGAAGCCCTGAATCTGTCCGCGGCGGCTGTTGAGGTCGCCAATGACGTCGCCCATATACTCGTCGGGTACGATGACGCAGACCTTCATGATCGGCTCAAGCAGCGTGGCGCCCGCTTTCTGGCAAGCCTCCTTGAACGCCATGGAGCCGGCAATCTTAAACGCCATTTCCGAAGAGTCGACTTCGTGATAGGAGCCGTCGTAGAGCGTAACCTTGACATCCACCACCGGATAGCCCGCAAGCACGCCGGAGAGCATGGCGCCCTGGATACCGGCGTCCACCGCAGGAACGTATTCCTTGGGGATCGCGCCGCCGACGAGGGCATTGACAAACTCATAACCCTTGCCGGACTCGTTGGGCTCGACGTGGATCTTGACGTGGCCGTACTGACCTTTACCGCCGCTTTGACGAGCGTACTTGGTGTCCTGATCCACGGCCTTCTTGATGGTCTCCTTATAGGCAACCTGCGGCGCACCGACGTTTGCTTCGACCTTGAACTCGCGCAGCAGGCGGTCGACGATAATCTCCAGATGGAGCTCACCCATGCCGGCGATGATCGTCTGGCCGGTCTCCTCGTCGGTGTAAGTCCGGAACGTGGGGTCCTCCTCCGCCAGCTTCATCAGGGCGACCGTCATCTTCTCCTGACCGGCCTTGGTCTTGGGCTCGATGGCGACGCGAATCACGGGCTCGGGGAACTCCATGCTTTCCAGAATGATCGGATGCTTTTCATCGCAGAGCGTATCGCCCGTCGTGGTCTGCTTGAGGCCGACTGCCGCGGCGATATCGCCGGAGTAGACCGTCTCGATGTCCTCACGGTGGTTGGCGTGCATCTGCAGGATACGGCCCATGCGCTCTCTGTGCCCCTTGGTGGAGTTGAGAACGGCGGAGCCGGTGTTCAGCGTGCCGGAGTAGACACGGAAAAAGCTCAGCCGGCCGACGTAGGGGTCGGTCATGATCTTGAACGCCAGGGCTGCAAAGGGTGCCGCATCGTCAGACTTGCGCTCCTCTTCCGCGTCGGTCTTGGGGTTAACGCCCTGGATCGGCGGAACGTCGGTGGGCGCGGGCATATAGTCCACGATCGCATCGAGCAGCTTCTGCACGCCCTTGTTGCGGTAAGATGTGCCGCAGGTAACGGGGATCATCTCGACAGCCACCGTCGCCTTGCGGATCGCGGAGCGGATCCGGTCCGTGGGAATGTCCTGGCCCTCCAGATACATTTCCATGATCTCATCGTCAAACATGGAAATAGCTTCCAGCAGCTTTTGGCGATACTCCTGCGCCAGATCCATCATATCCGCGGGGATAGCCTCCACGCGCATATCCTTGCCCATCTCGTCGTAGTAGACGTCGGCGTTCATCTCAACCAGGTCGATGATACCGCGGAAGTCGGCCTCTTTGCCGATGGGCAGCTGGATCGGCACGGCGTTGCACTTGAGCCGTTCGTCGATCATGCGCAGCACATTGAAAAAGTCTGCGCCCATAATGTCCATCTTGTTGACGTAGATCATGCGGGGCACGTGGTAGTGATCCGCCTGACGCCAAACCGTTTCGGACTGGGGCTCGACACCGCCCTTGGCGCACAGAACGGTTACGCTGCCGTCCAGCACGCGCAGGGAACGCTCGACCTCAACGGTGAAGTCAACGTGGCCCGGGGTGTCGATGATGTTGATGCGGTGATCCTTCCAGAAACAGGTGGTGGCGGCGGACGTGATCGTGATGCCGCGCTCCTGCTCCTGCTCCATCCAGTCCATCGTGGCGGTACCCTCATGGGTTTCACCGAGCTTGTAATTCACGCCGGTGTAGTAGAGGATACGCTCGGTCGTGGTGGTCTTACCCGCATCAATGTGCGCCATGATGCCGATATTTCTTGTTTTCTCCAGAGATACTTTTCTCGGCATACTATACTCCTTGCCTTACCAACGGAAGTGCGCGAACGCCTTGTTGGACTCGGCCATCTTGTGGGTATCTTCGCGTTTTTTCACGGCGCTGCCGGTGTTGTTGGCGGCGTCCATGATCTCGCCTGCCAGGCGCTCGGCCATGGTGCGCTCGTTGCGGGCGCGGGCATAACTCGTCAGCCAGCGCAGACCAAGGGTCTGGCGACGGGCGGGACGAACTTCCATCGGCACCTGATAGGTGGCGCCGCCGACGCGGCGGGCCTTGACTTCCAGGCTGGGCATGATATTCTCCAGCGCCTGGGTGAAAACTTCGAGAGGCTCGTTGCCGGTCTTTTCCTTGATGGTGTCAAAAGCACCGTAAACAACCTTCTGTGCAACGCCCTTCTTGCCATCGAGCATGATGCTGTTGACAAGCTTGGTTACCAGAACGCTGTTGTACATAGGATCGGCAAGGACTTCTCTCTTGGGAACATTACCTCTTCTGGGCACTTTGCTTCCCTCCTTCATAATAATATGATTTCATAGGTACTCACGACGGGGCTCTCCCCCGGCGTGTTTCGGCCTGCCAAAGAGGTAATACATCGTATATATCAAACCTTTTCGGCAAAGCTCATTCAAAATGGGCAGGATTACTTCTGCTTCGGGCGCTTGGCGCCGTACTTGGAACGACCCTGCATACGGCCCTGCACGCCCTGAGCGTCCAGCGTGCCGCGGATGATGTGGTAACGCACACCGGGGAGGTCCTTGACACGGCCGCCGCGGATCATCACCACAGAGTGCTCCTGCAGGGAATGACCAACGCCGGGGATGTAAGCGGTAACCTCGTAGCCGTTGGTAAGACGCACACGGGCGATCTTACGGAGCGCAGAGTTCGGCTTCTTGGGGGTCGCAGTTCTCACAGCGGTGCAGACGCCGCGCTTCTGGGGGGAAGCCAGATCGGTTTCCTTGTTCTTGAGCGTGTTGAGGCCGTACTGCAGAGCGGGAGAATTGGACTTGTAGGTGGCCTGTTCTCTGCCCTTGCGAACCAACTGGTTAAAAGTAGGCATTCTTCGTTTGACTCCTTTCTCAAGTATTGTTTTATTTTTTACGGGATACCGGAAAAATATCCCGAAAAAACCGGAAAATGCTATTTGTGTTTCAGCACGGCGACCACCGCCGCGCCCACGGAAATGCCGCTCAGCGTTCCCAGCTGCGACATCGTTGCGCCGCGGACGACGCACACATCGTGCTGCCGGCACAGCACCTCGATGGGCTGGAGCAGTGCAGGGTCGGCGTCGTCGGCCAGGAAGACCTTTGCCGCCCTGCCTTCGCGCACGGCACGTGTGGATTGCTTCACGCCGACGACCTTATGGCAGGCGGAAAGTTCAGAAAACAATGTCCTTCCCTCCTGACGGCATGGCAAAACTCGCGGTTTAGACCCGCGCAGTGAGAAATTATAGCATACCGTTTGCCAAGCGTCAAGTATTAACTGGAAAAGAATCCTTGGAAATTTTGCTGAATTGCATGATTTCCGGCCTTCGTTTTTGTATTTTCGGCACAGAAAAATCGTTTCGCGCTTGAGGCGCGAAGTGGCGAGGAGCATTTCGGCCTCCGGGCCGAGTTACTTTGCCCTCAGCGGCAAAGTAACCAAAACGCTGCCCGGGGCCCTTCGCCCCGGGGCCCCCGCCAAACGGACATGCTTGGGTGGACCGTTGTGCTGCGTTTTGGAATTGATAATGGGTCAAGCAGGGATGAATTGGCTCTGCCTCCGAGTCCGCTGCCGCTCACCCGGTGCGCGAAGAAGTTCTCAGCACAAACCTGCCGGAACTGCTTCTCCAAACTCGTGAACGAGTATTTCGCGCCCCGGCGCGAGTTACTTTGCCCTCAGCGGCAAAGTAACCAAAACGCTGCCCGGGGCCCTTCGCCCCGGGGCCCCCGCCAAACGGACATGCTTGGGTGGACCGTTGTGCTGCGTTTTGGAATTGATAATGGGTCAAGCAGGGATGAATTGACTCTGCCTCCGAGTCCGCTGCCGCTTATCTGGCGCTTGAAGGAATACCCAGCACTGACTTGCCAAAGAAGCGTCTGAACGAATTGGTTCAGACACTTCTTTGGCAAGTTTGTGCGTTTACTTCTACAAGGAAAGCACGAGCGGCAGCGATACAAGAAGCACACCGATCCGTCTGCAACAAAATGATTCATTTTTTGTTTGACTTTAGAATTGCTTGGCATTTCGTAATAAAGGGAGTCTTGAACCGCAGGTTCAAGCGGCGTTTTGCCTTCTTTGCCGCCGCGGGCAAAGAAGGTCGCGCCGTAGCGCGAAATACCTCTTTTCCCTTTGTCGCTGAGGGCAAAGTTACTCGGCCCGAAGGCCGAAACTCTCCTTCCCCTCGCGTCGGGGCGCGAAATTTTTCTTTGACGGTTGCCGCGAGGAAAAAGAGCCTTCGGCTTCGCTCAGGATGACACGCAGGGCAGCACCCGGCCAAAAGCGCAAAATGATTTCCCGCGCGTGCAAAAAGGCCGTGCATCGTATGATGCACGGCCTTTTCTATCGTTGCTTTAGATCGCGTTGGTGATGATGCGGTGCTCGATCTCGGGCTCCGGCTCCTCTGCGATCTCCTGGTCGGGGACGATCTCCTCAGCGAAGTCACGGTAGGCTGCCAGGCCCGCGCCGGCGGGAATCAGCTTACCGATGATGACGTTCTCCTTCAAGCCGAGCAGATGGTCCACCTTGCCCTTGATCGCCGCCTCGGTGAGTACCTTGGTGGTCTCCTGGAAGGACGCGGCGGACATCCACGAATCCGTAGCGAGAGACGCCTTCGTAATACCCATGAGCAGCTGCGTGGCTTCAGCCTCGCGCAGCTCTTCGCCGGTCTCGGGGTTGACCTCGCCGGCAGCCTTGCGCGCGCGAATCTCCTCGTTGGCGTCCTCCAGCTCCAGCAGATCCACCATCGCGCCGGAGAGCAGCTGCGTGTCGCCGGAATCCTCGACGCGCACCTTGCGCATCATCTGGCGGACGATGACCTCAATATGCTTGTCGTTGATATCAACGCCCTGCTGACGATAGACCTTGAGCACTTCCTGAATCAGGTAATCGTGCACGGCGGAGGTGCCGCGGATGCGCAGGATATCGTGCGGGCTGAGCGCGCCGTCCTGCAGCTGGTGGCCCTTTTCGATCACGTCGCCGTCGCTCACGCGCAGGCCCGTGTGCGGCACGGCGTAGGTGCGCGTGTCGCCGTCGTCGGCGGTGATGACGATGTCAAGCAGGCTGCCCTTCTGCGCCTCCTCGAAGCGGACCTTGCCGCCGATTTCGGCAAGCGTGGCCATCTTCTTGGGACGACGTGCCTCGAACAGCTCCTCCACGCGGGGAAGACCCTGCGTAATGTCGCCGCCGGCGACGCCGCCGGTGTGGAAGGTTCGCATCGTCAGCTGCGTACCGGGCTCGCCGATGGACTGGGCGGCGATGATACCGACCGCCTCGCCGGGGCCAACAGGCTTGGACGTGGCAAGGTTCATGCCGTAGCACTTGGCACACACGCCGGAATGTGCCTTACAGGTGAGCACGGTGCGGATCTCCACGGCGTGAATGTCAAACGATTCGAGCAGCTCGGCGTCGTCAGCGCTCATCATGCGGTCCTTGGAAATGAGCACCTCGTCCGTGCCGGGCTTGAGGATATCGCGGACCGGGTAGCGGCCGTTGATCCGCTCGGAGAACTTTTCGATCACCTGGCCGTTCTCGCTGATCTCGGCAGCCATAATCCCGCGCTGCGCACCGCAGTCGTCGCTGCGGATAATGACGTCCTGGCAAACGTCCACCATGCGGCGGGTCAGATAGCCGGAGTCCGCGGTACGAAGCGCCGTATCGGCCAGGCCCTTGCGCGCGCCGCGGGAGGAGGTGAAGTATTCCAGCACGGAAAGGCCCTCGCGGAAGTTGGCCTTAACGGGGATCTCAATCGTCTTACCGGCGGTGTTGGCCATCAAGCCGCGCATACCGGTGAGCTGGCGGATCTGCTTCATCGAACCGCGCGCGCCGGAGTCCGCCATCATAAACACGGGATTGTAACGGTCCATGTTGGCCTGCAGCGCGTCGGTTACGTCGTTGGTGGTCTTTTCCCACTCGTGCACGACCGCGCGGTAACGCTCGTCGTTGGTCATAAAGCCCATCTTGAACTGTTCTTCGATCTCCACGACGCGCTTTTCGGTCTCGGCAATCAGGGTGTACTTCTCCGGCGGGATCGTCATATCCGCAACGGAAATGGTGATCGCAGCACGGGTAGAGTACTTATAGCCTGTGGCCTTGATGTTGTCGAGCACCTCGGCGGCAATGGTGAAGTTGTGGCGTTTGATCGCACGGTCGACGATCTTTCCCAGCAGCTTCTTGCCGCAGATATCGGTGATCTCGTAGTCAAAATACTGCGCGGTCGGGTTGCCATTCTCGTCCAGGCGCTTGACGAAGCCCAGATCCTGCGGGACGTTGCGGTTGAAAATCATGCGGCCGATGCTCGTGCGCACGATCTTGCTGCCCATCGTGCCGTCTGGCAGCTCGCGCTCGCGACGGACCAGGATCGGCTGATGAATGCCGATAAGATGGTCGTTGTACGCAAGCATCGCCTCGTCCTCGTCGCGGTAGACGTTGAGATGAACGGAGGCGCGCTCCTCGTCGGTCAGCTCGTCGTAGCTCTTGCCGGCGAGCGCAAAATCGACGTTCTTCGGCCAGGACTCATCATGGTCGAGTTGGGACATACCGTTCTCAAAGCGCTCCAGCGTCAGATAGTAAGAGCCGAGCACCATGTCCTGCGTCGGGACCGTAACCGGGCCGCCGTCCTGCGGACGCAGGAGGTTGTTGGCGGAGAGCATCAGAATGCGCGCCTCAGCCTGCGCCTCGGCGGACAGAGGAACGTGAATGGCCATCTGGTCGCCGTCGAAGTCGGCGTTGAACGCCGTGCAGTTGAGCGGGTGGAGCTTGAGCGCGCGCCCCTCGACCAACACCGGCTCGAACGCCTGGATACCCAGGCGGTGCAGCGTCGGCGCACGGTTGAGCATGACGGGGTGATCCTTGATCACGACGTCCAGCGCGTCCCAGACCTCCGGCCGGCCCTTGTCGACCATCTTCTTGGCGGATTTGATGTTGTTGGCGGAACCGTCCTCGACCAGCTTCTTCATGATGAAGGGGCGGAACAGCTCCAGCGCCATCTCCTTGGGCACGCCGCACTGATAAATCTTCAGCTCCGGGCCGACGACGATAACGCTTCGGCCGGAGTAGTCCACGCGCTTACCCAGCAGGTTCTGGCGGAAACGGCCCTGCTTGCCCTTGAGCATATCGGAAAGGCTCTTGAGCGCGCGGTTGTTCGCGCCGGTAACGGCGCGGCCGCGGCGACCGTTGTCGATCAAAGCGTCCACGGCCTCCTGCAGCATACGCTTTTCGTTGCGGACGATGATGTCCGGCGCGTTGAGCTGGATCAGCCGCTTGAGGCGGTTGTTGCGGTTGATGACGCGGCGATAGAGGTCGTTCAAGTCGGAGGTGGCGAAACGGCCGCCGTCAAGCTGCACCATCGGGCGAATCTCAGGCGGGATCACGGGCAGTACGTCAATGATCATCCATTCGGGCTTGTTGCCGCTGATGCGGAAGGCGTCCACGACCTCCAGGCGCTTGACGATGCGCGCCTTCTTCTGGCCGCTGGCGTTCTTCAGCTCGGCGTGGAGCTGCTCGCTCAGCTCCTCCAGATCGACCTGCTGGAGAAGCTTCTTCACAGCCTCGGCACCCATGCCGGCGTCAAAGTCGTCTTCGTACTTTTCGCGGTTGTCCCGGTATTCCTTTTCGGTCAGGATCTGGTTTTTCAGCAGCGGGGTCTCGCCGGGATCGGTAACGATATAGGCTGCAAAGTAGAGCACCTTTTCGAGGATCCTCGGGCTGATGTCCAGCAGCAGGCCCATGCGGGAGGGAATCCCCTTGAAATACCAGATATGAGACACGGGGGTGGCCAGCTCGATGTGGCCCATGCGCTCGCGGCGAACCTTGGCACGAGTAACCTCGACGCCGCAGCGGTCGCAGACCTTGCCCTTGTAGCGGATTTTCTTGTATTTGCCACAGTGGCACTCCCAGTCCTTGGTCGGCCCGAAAATACGCTCGCAGAACAGTCCGTCGCGCTCGGGCTTGAGGGTGCGATAGTTGATGGTCTCGGGCTTTTTGACCTCGCCGTAGGACCACTCGCGGATCATTTCCGGAGAAGCGATTCCGATTTTAATGGCGTCAAACGGTACGTAACTCATGTTTCATGCTCCTCCTTCTCTTATTCTTCCTCCCCCATGAAGTCGGCTTCCACCTCTTCGTCGGGGATCATTTCATAGCCTGCCTCCGCAAACTCCGCCTCGTCGGCAAAGGGATTGCGGTTGCGCTCGTCCTCGGCGTCCATACGCGCGAGGTTGAAGGTGTCCATGGCGTCCTCGTCTTCCTTGAGCTCGATCTCGTTGCCGTCGCGGTCGAGCACCTGGATGTCCAGGCACAGGGCCTGCAGCTCCTTGACCAGAACCTTGAACGACTCCGGCACGCCCGGCTGCGGGACGTTGTGGCCCTTGACGATTGCCTCGTAGGTGCGCACGCGGCCGGTTACGTCGTCGGACTTGACGGTCAGGATCTCCTGGAGCGTGTAGCTCGCGCCGTAAGCCTCCAGCGCCCAGACTTCCATCTCACCGAAGCGCTGGCCGCCGAACTGCGCCTTGCCGCCGAGCGGCTGCTGGGTAACGAGCGAGTACGGGCCGGTGGAACGGGCGTGGATCTTATCGTCGACGAGGTGATGCAGCTTGAGGAAGTAGACGTAGCCGACGGTAACCTTGTTGTCGAAGCGCTCGCCGGTACGGCCGTCGTACAGCCAGCTCTTGCCCTCGGGATCGAGGCCCGCGCGCACAAGCTCGCTCTGGATTTCCTCATAGCTTGCGCCGTCGAAAATCGGGGTGGCGACCTTGTAGCCGAGGGTCTTGGCGGCGTAGCCGAGATGGACCTCCAGCACCTGGCCGATGTTCATACGGGAGGGAACGCCCAGGGGGTTCAAAACGATGTCCAGCGGCGTACCGTCGGACAGGAAGGGCATATCCTCCTGCGGCAGCACGCGGGACACGACGCCCTTGTTGCCGTGGCGGCCGGCCATCTTGTCGCCGACCTGGATCTTGCGGCGCTGCGCAATGTACACGCGCACGACCATGTTCACACCGGGGCCAAGCTCGTCGCCCGCTTCGCGGGAGAAGACCTTGGCGTCTACGATGATGCCGCTCTCGCCGTGGGGTACCTTGAGCGAGGTGTCGCGCACCTCGCGCGCCTTCTCACCGAAGATCGCGCGCAGCAGCCGCTCCTCCGCCGTCAGATCCGTCTCGCCCTTGGGCGTAACCTTACCGACGAGGATGTCGCCGGCGTGGACCTCCGCCCCGATGCGGATGATGCCGCGCTCGTCCAGATCCTTGAGCGCGTCCTCACCGACGTTGGGGATATCGCGGGTGATCTCCTCCGGCCCCAGCTTGGTGTCGCGGGCGTCAAGCTCGTATTCTTCAATGTGGATGGAGGTATACAGATCCTCGCGCACGAGCCGCTCGTTGAGCAGCACCGCGTCCTCGTAGTTGTAGCCCTCCCAGGTCATAAAGCCCACGAGGATGTTGCGGCCCAGGGCGATCTCGCCCTGATCGGTGGCGGGACCGTCCGCCAGAACGGTGGGATCCTCGGTAACGTTGCCGTTTTCGTCGTACCGGCGGCCGTGCACGCGCTCGCCCACCTCGACGATGGGATGCTGGTTGATGCAGGTGCCGTGGTTGGAGCGCAGGAATTTGGTCAGCTTATACTCTTTCGTCTCGCCGTTGTCGTAGGCGACGGTGATGGCGCGGGCGTCCATCTTGGTAACCACGCCCTCGCCCTCGGCCAGCACGGCGACCTCAGCGTCCATGCAGATCTTATGCTCCATGCCGGTACCGACGATGGGCGCCTCGGGACGCAGCAGAGGCACGGCCTGGCGCTGCATATTCGCGCCCATCAGCGCGCGGTTGGCATCGTCGTTGGGCAGGAAGGGGATCATCGCCGTGGCGATGGAGACCATCATACGCGGGGAAATGTCGATGTAGTCGACACGGCTGCGGTCAACCTCGACCATTTCGTCGCGGTGGCGGCAGGTGATACGCTGGTTGATGAGGCATCCGTTCTCGTCCACCGGCTCAGCGGCCTGGCCGACGATGTACTGGTCCTCCACGTCTGCGGTCATATAGGTGATCTCATCGAGCACCTTGCCCGTCTCGTGGTCGACGCGGCGATACGGCGCCTCGATAAAGCCGTACTCGTTGATGCGAGCGTAGGTGGCAAGATAGGAAATCAAGCCGATGTTCGGACCTTCCGGCGTCTCGATCGGGCACATACGGCCGTAGTGGCTGTAATGCACGTCGCGCACCTCCATATTGGCGCGCTCGCGGGAAAGACCGCCGGGGCCCAGCGCGGACAGACGGCGCTTGTGCGTCAGCTCGGCCAGGGGGTTGGTCTGATCCATGAACTGGCTCAGCGGCGAGGAGCCGAAGAACTCCTTGATCGCGGCGGTAACCGGGCGGATGTTGATCAGGCTCTGCGGGGTAACAATGTCCAGATCCTGAATGGTCATACGCTCGCGGATCACGCGCTCCATGCGGCTAAAACCGATGCGGAACTGGTTTTGCAGCAGCTCACCCACACAGCGCAGGCGGCGGTTGCCCAGATGGTCGATATCGTCCTTATAGACGATGCCGCGCGCCAGCGCGTTCATATAGTTGATGGACGCAAGGATATCGTCCACCAGGATATGCTTGGGAACGAGCCGGTCGGCGTTGTCGCGCAGCGCCTCCTTGAGCTCCTCGCCCTCGTACTGGGCGAGCAGCTCCTGCAGCACACGGCTGCACACGCGCTCCTTGATGCCGCACTCCGCGACGGGGTCGAAGTCCACAAAGCGCTTGAGGTCAACCATGTTGTTGGAGAACACGCGCAGGGGTCTGCCGTCCACCTCGATGGTTACGTCGTTGACGCCGATGGCGTCCAGCTCGCGCGCTTCGTCGCCGGTGATCACGTGGCCGGCGTCGAAAAGGAGCTCGCCGGTGGCGGGATGGGCGACGGGATAGAGGAGCTTCTGCCCGCAGATACGGGCGGAAAGCGCCAGCTTTTTGTTGTACTTATAGCGGCCGACAATGGACAGATCATAGCGGCGCGGGTCAAAGAAGAGGTTGTTGATTAGGCTCTCGCAGGCTTCGACGGTGGGCGGCTCGCCCGGACGCAGCTTGCGATAAATCTCCAGCATGGCCTCCTCGTAGGTCTTGCAGGTGTCTTTTTCCAGCGTGGCCACCATGCGCTCGTCGTCGCCGAACAGCTCCAGAATCTCCGCGTCGGTCTTATAGCCGATTGCGCGGATGAGCTCGGTAACGGGGAGCTTGCGGTTCTTGTCGATACGGACGTAGAAAATCTCGGAGGTGTCCGTCTCGTACTCCAGCCAGGCGCCACGATAGGGAATCACCGTGGCGGTCAGCAGGGGCAGGTCGGTCTTGAGGTCGATCTCCTTGCCGTAGTAGATGCCGGGCGAACGCACGATCTGGGAGACCACCACGCGCTCGGCGCCGTTGATGACGAACGTGCCGGACTGGGTCATGAGCGGGAAATCACCCATAAATATCTCCTGCTCCTTGATCTCGCCCGTTTCCTTATTGTAGAGACGGACGTTAACCTTGAGCGGAGCGGCATAGGTTGCGTCGCGCGCCTTGCACTCCTCCACGTCGTACTTGGGTGCCTCGTCCATCTTATAGTCGATGAAGCTCAGCTCCAGATTGCCGGCATAGTTGGAGATGGAGTCCACGTCTGCAAATACCTCGCGCAGGCCCGTGTCCAAAAACCACTGGTAGGACTTCTTCTGCAGCTCCAGAAGATTGGGCATCTGCATGATTTCCTCATGCCGGGCAAAGTTTTTGCGAAGGGTTTTGCCGTACATCTTATCCTTGGCCATACTTGCTCTTCACGCCTTTCTTTGTTCCGGGGTCTGCCTCCCCGGAAGAATGTAGTTGCTGCCGCAAGTGCGATACGCGCGGGTTTGTTGTCAAAGTCGTGCGCCGCCTGCTTGCATTTTTCACGCTGCTGTGCTATTCTTACCGTAGTGGGTGGAAGTTGGATACTCCCCCACTATCGGATATAAGCGCTTTATTTTACCAGTTTCAAAAAACGAAGTCAAGAGATAATTCAAAAAAATCCGCCGAAAAATCGGCGGATTTTTTCTTTCGGTTCGCATCGTTCTCCCTCGTGCGGCCGGTTCTGCCTGAGGCGGGCCGCTGCCGCATACGCGCGGGCAGCGTTTTTCAATCGTTTGTGCAAAAGCCGCCGTGCCGAAGCGTGTCGGCGCGGCGTGTCTTCGGATTTCCCCGTTCCCACCCTCGTCCACAGTCAATGCGCGGTAATGCATCGTGCGCGATCGGTGTGCGCTCGTGCGCAATCGGAGCGTCGCGATAAAAGGGGATTCGAACCCCGCCCCGGCTCTTCAGGGCTGCCAATATTGGTGCGGACTCATTCTCAGCCGCAGAGATGCATTCACCCCGTGGACTACCAAACCGTTTTGTTTTAAAGAAGCTCCGTCTGCCAGTTGAGCTGCTGGATGCGGTTATCCACCTCACGCAGCTCGCGGGAAAGCTCGTCCGCGCGACTCTGCAGCGCCCGCACGTCCACCGCGCTGAGGATCTTGATCTCCGTGCGCATGGCGCGCCGGGCGATCTGGCTGGCGGAAGCAATCACATCCCGGTACGCCTCTGTCTGCAGGCGCAGCGCGTCCTTGCGGGCGATCAGGTCGGTGATGCTGCGCGCCCCGTCGCAGGTCTGTGTGTTGGTTCGGTTAATGCGCGCCATCAGCTCCTCCAGCCGGGCGACGGCTGCGTCCAGTTCCCGGAGCAGCTGCGCCGGATCCTCCGCCGTCTGC
Organism: uncultured Clostridia bacterium; assembly: GCA_947307255.1. Taxonomy (GTDB): domain Bacteria; phylum Bacillota; class Clostridia; order Oscillospirales; family Oscillospiraceae; genus Hominicoprocola. Next base: position 14,528 of record CAMZIO010000024.1, read on the forward strand.
TCCCCCTCCTGGACGACGGCGTTGTTTTCCAGCCGCTCGCGCAGCTGCGCGATCTTGCGGTTGAGGTCTGCACGCTCCTGCAATGCTTCTGCCAGCTTCATATGGTCTTCTCTCCTTTTTAAGCTCTTTGATTGGGGAAACTGCCGGTGCACATGGTGATGCACCGGCAGTCCTGTCTTGGATCGTTTGCGCTGTGCGCGGCCGCCTCATCCGAGGAAGGAGCCGAGCAGGCCGAGGAGCGGATTGGACGCGCTCTGGGTCTGCTGCTGGGGCTTGTTGGAATTCAAGGCGCTGTAAATGCCGATGATATCCTTGAGATCCAGGCCGTCGCTCAGGTCGACGCCGGGCTTGTTCTGCTTGGGCTTTTGCAGCGTGGCGGCGGACATGGAGCTCATCAGCGCGGGGGCAATGCTGCCCAGGACGGAGCTGACCTGATTGGTGTTCAGGCCGCTCTGCGCCGCGAGGGAGTTCATCACCGAGGCGGAGTTGTTGCCCAGGATATGGCCGATGATCTTGCCGCCGTCGATCACGTCGGCGTTGCTGATCTGCTGGGCGACGGGCGCGGTATTGGTGTGCTGGGCAAGCGCGCCGAGCAGCGAGGCCGCGCCGGCCGGAGAGGAGGCGTTGTTGGTCATGGACTGCATCAGCAGCGGCAGCGCCGCACTAATCAGTGAGGAGATCTGCGCATTGGAGCCGCCGGTCTTCTTGGACAAATCGTTCACAGGTGCCTGCGCGGTCATCGCGCCCACAAGTTCAGTTAACAGGCTCATAAGTAATCCCCCTTCAAATCGAATCATTCGTAGCAATACAGAGGTACTGTGTACCGTTGCTTTTATTATAGTATGACAATCGGGAAATGTCCAGCGCTAAGCGAACATTTCCCGATTTTTTATTGTCCTCGCCCGCGCGAAGGTACCTGCGTATCGCCGCTTTATCCGACCGGCGACTGCTGACACGCCCGCACGGAAATAAGCGACAGCTCCCGGGCGCCCAGGCCCTGCGGATACAAGCCGTAGAACCGCTCGCTTTCCCCCACCGTATAAGTACTGCAATACTGCATGTAGGCCATGTTCTTCATAATGTAGAGCACCTCGGCTCCATGCTTTTCCCTTAGCGCGTGCAGATCAGACAGATCATCTCCCACTTTGACGGGTGTGCAAAACTCCTGCATGGCGCCTTTTTCCCGTATCTCAAGGATGGACAGCGGCGTCCCCGTTTCATCGACCCAATAGTCGTTGTTCGTAATATCCAGCATGACCCACTTGTTCAGTTCTGTATCCCAGACCTCGTTGACGACGTGGCACTCCGTGTCGTAAACGGAAGCGGGCATGATCCAAACCTTTCGGGAATAAATCCCCAGCGCCAGGCACATTTCATTCAGGATCTGTGCCTTACCGCGGCAGTTGATACCGTTATTTTCGTTGTCCAGGCTGTAGGCCAGCAGCTCCATAGCGGACGACTCCGCCTGATTCCTGTAATCTCCCTTGTGCTTGAGGCGCGGCGCATATTCGTTCATCAGTCTCCACGCCCGTATAAACGCAGAGCCTTCTCCTGCGATTTTGTCAATGCCGTATGTCAAAATCAGTTCCGGGTACTCTGCATTGGTAAAATCATACTGGAAGGCCAGATCCTCACCGGCTTCAAATTCCAAATGATTCCGCAGTATCCCCGCTTCCAGCAGATAGACCTGCTCCGGTCTTTGCATATAGCTGGTATGGCCGCCCTAATAATAATAGTAGACGTTCTGGCAAACGCTGGCCAGCAGCGCCAAAATCAGCATGGCGGAAACAACGCCTCGCAGCTTCCCTTTTTTGTTCCCCTTCTCGATCGTCATACCCGCCCCCTTTAACGTCTCCGCTGCCGCGCCGCGCGTGCGTCGGGCATCGGCTGCGGTTTCTTCTTCGGCGCCGGAAGCTCGTCATACGTCGCTTCCAGCAGTTCACGAAGGAATTCTCTGTCGTCCACGTCGGCAACAAGCAGCATCTCCTTTGCGCCTTTATACGGCAGCTCGGTTTCTGCATTCGGCATCATCGCCATTGCGGACCTCGTCGGCTTCACGAGAAAGCGATCGTCATAGATCCCGCCGACAATCCTGCCGCGATAATAAAGGATATATTCCCCCATCATCGCCCGGCTGGACACGCCGTCCAACTCCGACAGTTGCTCCAATATGAAATCCAGGTATGCTCTGCTCGACGCCATAACGTCTCCTTCCCGCGCGCCCCGCCGCCGACGGCAGGCCAAAGGTCCCGGATCGCGCATCCTTTGGACAATTCCCTACGCATTCCCAACAGATTCTCTTTGTTTTTTCTCTTCCATATACAGCAATACCGTATATACGACTTCAATCGCCAGCATGACAGCCGCCACCGTCCTGGATGTAAACAAGCAGCCAACCGCAAGCGACACAAGGGGAATGAGGATTGCAGCCACTCTATGGGTCGCAGACTGATACAGCCATGAATACGGCAGCAAATGCGCGCCGAATACCATGGCATATACCATTACCATTTTCTCCGGAACGGCGCTGAACACCCACATGACGATTAAAAGATACAGCAGTTGGTTCAGGGTAAAAAGGAAGCCGGCCTTTCCCAGCTCATTACTTTTATCAAACACATCCACATCCATGAGCTTCCCGATCCCCCATGCCAGGGGCATCAGCGGACAGGAGCAGCAAAGCACGAGCATATTTTGCAGTTGAACCGGCAATCCTGTACTGCACACAATCAGTATCAGCAGCCAGATGATGCACGACGCACTGATAAAAGGCAATCCCTTCTTCTGTTTTCTTGCCACATCGTTTCTCAATTCATCCACGCTCATAACCATTTCCTTTCAATTTCCTTTCAATTTCCTTTCAAATTCCTTTCAAAGCAATCTGTCGCTTTCCGGCTAATGATCTTCCAAATCGAAGAAGGCGTATTTCGTATTTCCCAGCCTTGATTTCATGATTTCCACAGCCATTTCCGATTGATCTATGCCAATAAACCTTCTTTTATGCTTACAGGCTGCTGCCAACGTCGAACCGCTTCCGGCAAAGCAGTCCATAACGTAGCTTCCTTCTTCTGAGGATTGTAAAACAATCTGCTCTAACATATCGCTGTTTTTTTCGGTTGGATAAATGGGATATTGCGGATCTTTGAACGTCCAGATGTCCTGTATCTTTTTCCCCGGATGCTCGTCTGCATATTTTTTGATCCGAGGGTTGCCCGTAGATGACCACTCTATCCTTCCTATTGCATCAAGCCGGTCAAACTCGCAAGGATTCGTGCGCCAGTGCCGCCCTTGCGGGGGATTCATTCCCCGCCACGGCCGCCCCGTCGGACTGCTTGGGCTGGATTCGCCGGGAGCATGGAGGGGAATCGTTGTATACCGCCTTCCATCGCCGTCTGTTTTGTGGAATCGCTTCTCGAGTTCTTCACCGGTGCACGCTACGCGCAAATCGTTCCAAATGCCAAGCCTGGTTTTTGTATAAAACAGGATCATGTCTTTTTGATTGCCATAGGCTTTCCGGTCAAAATTCTTCGGGTTTGACTTAATCCTTGTTATGTCGTTTTTGAAGCAGGACTCTCCAAATATTTCGTCAAGCATCACTTTACAATAATGTCCCATTTTGGTATCAATATGGACGTACAAGCTCCCTCTATCGGATAAAAGCTCCCGTATCAGGACGAACCTTTCATACATGAATCTCAAATATTCATCCTTTGTCATTGCGTCGGAATATGCGAGCTTGCCCTTTCTGGGCCTGCTGACGGTACTGACTCTGCTATTGGATACCGAAAAGATTTGATCCGTATTAAAAGGGGGATCAATATAAACAAGGTCAATTTTACCTTTATAGTTCTGCAACATAGCAGCCATCGCAATAAAATTATCCCCTTGTACAATCAAGGACTCTTCTTCACAGGCAATTCTTGCGGAAACGGCGTATGCCCGCTCAAGGATTGCCTCATAGGATTCTTTTCCGTCAAATACAATATTCATACAGTTCCTTTAAATCGAGTACAGATACTCTCTTAGCAGCAGGCTGGAAAGAATCGTCTGTTCGTCATGTTCTCTTAGGTGTCTGTGCATCTTTGTGTTGCTCGAAATATATAAAACCCCGTCGCAAATGGCAATCTTATGAACCGTTGCATGGAAACGATTTGGGAAAAGGTCTGACGTTATCGTGGATACGGCATCCGCAAATTGGGCATCTTGATGCCCGCCGAAGTCCGTGAGAAACTTTGCCTCTCCTATCACATATTGCGCGTTGAAGCGAGCAACAAAATCCAATCCTTTATCATGATGATAGCCTAAATACTCTCTTGCAAATCGCTCCATTCCAGCATCGGAAACGTTTAAAACCGCATTGCCGTGATGGGCGAGAAAATCGTCAACGGTATTGAATACTGGCGCGCCGAGCGTTCCTCGGTCAATCCATCTTTTAAAGAGCGGTCCGATTCGTCTGTTGGTTTCTTTTGGTTCGGTGCATTTTTCATAAATAGTATCTAATCCCATTTCATATAGATTGCCAGCAAGTCTGTTAACCGTTTCGGGATTCCGGGATATTGATTTAGGGTTTCTTTTTAAGTAAGCAACATAAGAATCCTTTGTGGGGAATAATTCAAGCGTCAATAATTCTCTTACTAATTCTAAATTGTTTTTCTGTTCAAACCACGCTTGCACCCGTCTCCATTTATCGTCGGCAATTTCCCGGCGAATATTGGGAGACATGGGATAAACCTTAAACAGCTCATCCAAATAATTCCGTTGATTGGCAAATGTTACGCTCAGTTCAGTCCAGTAGTTCATCCCAATAGCTCCTTTTGCATTGGACGTATTGTCCCGTTCCTATACCGTCTTGCTCTCCTGACGGCAATCTCATTGCCCCGCCCCGTCTTGCAACAGCAACACCACCGTCTCCACATGCCTTGGGACAATGGGGTTGATAAAAAGGCACATATTAGCGGTGTTGTCCCAAC
>CAMZIO010000025.1 GCA_947307255.1 uncultured Clostridia bacterium
TTCTGGCACAACGGATGCTTGAGAAAAACAAATACCCTTATTTTTCAATTGACCATTTGAAGATGGGGCTTATTCGCAGCGGCATTACTGATCTCACTCCCGAAGATGATGATGAACTTACAGATTATCTTTGGCCAATCGTTCGAGAGATAATAAAGACTGCTATTGAGAATGAGCAGAACCTTATTGTTGAGGGCTGTTATATACCTTTTGATTGGAGAAATAGTTTTGATGAGCAGTATCTTCAGTCGATAAGATTCATTTGTCTTGCCATGTCAGATGAATATATAGATTCGCATTTTGAAGAAATAAAATCACATGGCTCTGATATCGAAACAAGGCTTGATGACTCTTCTTGTACTGCTGAAGAACTGAAACAAGATAATCATCAGATCATAGATGGTTACCTGTCTAATGGAGAACAGATTACTCTGATCACAGAAAGCTTTGATGATTCGCTAAGAGGAGTTCTGGATTAGCAAATTCCAGTTTACCGAGCAACCCCAAGCTGGGGCTGCCATACGGGAGTGGTCATGTTTCCACTCTGCCTTTCATACAATAGGACAGGACAAACCGAAGAAAAGGGGCGAGGGTATGAAGCGTCAGATCCGCATTTTTGCGCTGGTCATGGCGGCGCTGTGGTCGCTGGCCTGGGCCGCCGCCGGGCGGACGCCGTCCGTGCGCGTCGCCCGCGCGGACGAGGAACCGGCGCGGGAGGCAGCGCCGTCTCAGGATGCGCGCCGCACGCTGCGCATTTTGCACGGCGGCGCGGTGGAGGAGATGGACATGCGCACCTATCTGATCGGTGTGCTGCGCGCGGAAATGCCGGCCTCGTTTGAGCTGGAAGCGCTCAAGGCGCAGGCAATCGCCGCGCGGACCTATACGCTCTACAAGATGCGCGGCGGCCCGATTGCCGCCCACCCGGAGGCCGACGCCTGCGACGATATTGCCTGCTGCAAGGCATACTGCACGGCGGAACAGGCGGCGGCTCAGTGGGGCGATCGGGCGGGCGAATACGAGGATAAGCTCGCGCGTGCCGTGGACGAAACGGATTCTCAGGTGATCTGCTACGGCGGAGAGCCGATCCTGGCGGTTTTTTGCTCCTCCGTAAGCGGATATACGCAGAACGCCGGCGCGGTGTGGGCGCAGGATCTGCCCTATCTGCAAAGCGTGTCCAGCCCGGAGCGCGAGGAGCTGGTGCCAAACTACTATTCAACGGAGACCTTTGCCGCGGAGGATTTCCGCGCACGCATTCTCGCGGCCTATCCGGCGGCGCAGCTGACCGGCGAGCCGGAGGGCTGGATCACGGGAATCGAGCGCAGTGAGGCGGGATTCGTTACGGCGCTGTCCGTCGGCGGCGTGCGTATGCGCGGGAACGAGCTGCGTACGCTGCTGGGTCTGCGCTCGCCGTCCTTTACGGTCAGCGTGGCCGACGGCGTGCTGACTTTCCGCGTTGTCGGCTACGGCCACGGTGTGGGGATGAGTCAATACGGGGCGAATATTCTGGCCCAGCAGGGAATGAGCAGCACCGATATTCTGGAGCATTATTTCACCGGTGCGACGGTAGAGACGTATCACGGAACGTAAAATCCCCGGCCGACCGGCCGGGGATTTCTGTATAGAGGTTTTACTTGACAAGCATTGGCGCATACAGTGCGGAGAGCGCATAGAGCGCCGCGGCGTGCGGCAGCATGGCGTCGTCCGTGTGGAAATGCGGGCGGTGCAAATGCTCCATCTGTTCGCCTGGAGCGGTGCTGCCCACCCAGTAGAAAAAGGAGGGAACAAACGCGCGGTAGAGCGAGAAATCCTCGCTTGCCAGCGAGGGGACGGTGTCGCTGACACGGCAGGCCGTGCGCGCAGCGCATTGCCTGGCAATGGCAGTCATCTCCGGCGAGTTCCACACCGCGGCGATGCGCTCGTTCCAGCACAGCTCGGAGCGGCACTCGTAAGCCTCGGCCGTTTTCTGCACGATCGCCTCCACGCGCTCGATCGCGCGGTCCAGCGCGCTTTCGGAGAGGGAGCGGATCGTGGCCTTGAGAATCACCTTGTCCACCACCAGGTTGACCGGGCTGCCGCCTTCGATCATGTTGATGGACAGCACCAGCGCGTCGAGCGGGTCGGTGTTGCGGCTGACGACGGTTTGCAGCGTCTGCACCACTGCCGCTGCGCAGACGATGGGGTCGGTGTTCAGGTGCGGCATGGAGCCGTGCCCGCCTGCGCCGAAGATCCGGATCTCAAAATTCCGCTTGGCCGCCATCAGCGCCCCCTCGTGGCAGACGATTTCTCCGCTGTGGACGGAGGGCCAGTTGTGCATACCGAAGCAAAGCTGCGGATGGATGCGGTCAAACAGCCCCGCGTCGATCAGCGCACGCGCACCCGTGGTGCCTTCCTCGGCGGGCTGAAAGATCAGATCCACCGTGCCGGGCAACTGCCCGGCGCGCTTGGCGCGCTGGAGCAGGATCGCCGCCCCGGCGAGCGCCGCGGTGTGAAAATCATGCCCGCAGGCGTGCATCACGCCTTCGTGCTGCGATTTCCAGGGGCTTTCATAAAGCTCGGTCTGCGGCAGGGCGTCGATATCGGCGCGCAGCATTACCTCCGCTTCGTCGCCGCCGCGGATGCGCGCCGCCACGCCGGTTTCCACCGGAAGGGGGACAAGCTCCACGTCCGGCAGTGCGGATAAGAATTCGCGGATCTTCTCGCTGGTGCGAAACTCCTGGCGCGAAAGCTCCGGGTGCATATGCAGATCGCGCTTGAACGCAAGCACGCGCTCCCACTCCTCGTGGGTCAGTGTATCAAAATTCATAACGGCTCCTCTCCGCGGCCTGTCCGCAGGTATGCTTTGTACTGCAATCAGTATACCATGCGTCGGACGGTTTGCAATGGCTTTTTGCGGAAAACGGAGGGCGGGCTGCGCCTGTCGTGCCGAGAATGTAAGAATAACACTTGAAAAGCCGCCGCCGATATAGTAAAATAAAGCGCTATGTTATTGGTATCATTCCGGGTAATGATAGAGTATTGAGAAGAAACGGGTGATCAATTGTACCTCAAGGCATTGGAGATCCAGGGCTTCAAGAGCTTTCCGGATAAAACGGTGCTCAACTTTGGCGAGGATATCACCGCCATCGTCGGACCCAACGGCAGCGGCAAGTCCAACGTGGCGGACGCGATCCGATGGGTCATGGGCGAGCAGTCCACCAAGTCGCTGCGCGGCAGTAAGATGGAGGACGTCATCTTCGGCGGCACAGAAAAGCGTAATCAAATGGGCTTTGCGCAAGTAACGCTGATCCTTGACAACACCGAGCACATTTTTCCTCATATGGAGGAATCGGAGGTTGCGGTAACGCGCCGCTATTACCGCAGCGGGGATTCCGAGTATTACATCAACAAGCAGAGCGTGCGGCTGCGCGACGTGAACGAGCTGTTCATGGACACCGGTATGGGACGCGAGGGCTACTCGATCATCGGCCAGGGCCGGATCGACGAAATCTTGTCCGTCAAAAGCGCCGACCGCCGCGAGATATTCGAGGAGGCGGCGGGCATCTCCAAATTCCGCCACCGCAAGGAGGACGCGGAGCGTAAGCTGGAGCGCACGGAGGAAAACCTGCTGCGCATCAACGACAAGATTGCCGAACTGGAGCTGCAGGTGGAGCCGCTGCGCGAGCAGGCGGAGAAGGCGAAAAAATATCTGGTATTGCGCGACGAGCTGCGCGTACTCGAAATCTCCGTGTGGCTGGAAAATCTGGAGGCGCTCAAGACCAGCGCCATCAAGCTGGAGACGGACTACGCCCTTGCGCAGGAGGAGCTTCAGGCGGCGAACGCCGCGCTCGAGGAGATGTACGCCTCGGCGGAGAAGCTCAGCGAGCAGATCCACGAAAACGACATGGCGCAGGAGCGCGTGCGCGGGGAGGCCGCCGGCATTGAATCGCAGATCAGCGAGCAGGAGGCCGCCGTGGCCGTGCTCAGCACGAATATAACGCATAACAACGAGAATATTGCGCGCGTGGAGGAAGAACTGCGCGACCAGACCGACCGGGCCTCGTCGCTTGCCGGGCAGATGGAAGCGCAGCGCGCGCGGATTGCCGAGCTGAAGGAAAAATCCGCCGGGGCGGAGCAGACGCTTGCGGAGCTGATGGCGCGGGCGGAAGAGCTCTCCCGCGGTGCGGCGGGCGCCGCTGACGAGGTGGAAAGCCTGCGCGCGAAGGAGGCGCTGGCCCTCGCCGCCGCGGCGGACAGCCGCGCGGACGTGTCGGCCCTGCGCTCGGGCCTGCACGAGATGAACGAGCGCAAGAGCGCGCTGGCAAGCGACTATGCCGACGTGGAACGCCAGCTTGACGAGGCGCGGCGCAGCGCCGCGGAAAACCGCCGCGCACTGGAGAGCGCGCAGGAGGACGCCGACGCGATCCGCAACATCATCTCCGGCCATACGATGAAGATGGACGGGCGCGTCAGGCACGAGCAGGAGACGCGCGAAAAACACGTGGCGCTGACGATGGAGTGCAGCAATCTGGACTCCCGCATCAAGCTGCTGAGCGAAATGGAAAAGGAGTACGAGGGCTTCAATAAGGCGGTGCGCCTGGTGATGCTCTCGGCGGAGAAAAAGACTCTGCGCGGCATCCGCGGTGCGGTTGCCAACCTGATGACGACGCAGAAAAAGTACGCCGTGGCGATTGAAATCGCCCTGGGCGCGGGACTGCAGAACGTCGTGGTCGAACGGGAGGAGGACGCCAAGAGCGCGATCTCCTTCCTCAAGCAGCGCGACGGCGGCCGCGCGACCTTCCTGCCGCTGACCGCCATCCGCGGCGACGTGCTGCGCGAGGCTGGGCTGGAGAGGGAATACGGTTTCGTGGGCGTCGCCTCGGAACTGGTGGAGTTCGACGAGGAATACCGCAATATTTTCACCAATCTGCTCGGCCGCACGGCTGTGGTGGAGGATCTGGACTGCGGTATCGCCATGGCGCGAAAGTATCAAAACCGTTTCCGCATCGTTACGCTCGACGGACAGGTGATCAACCGCGGCGGCTCGATGACGGGCGGCTCGATCAGCCGCAGCGCGGGCATCCTCAGCCGTGCCAACGAGCTCAAGGAGCTGACCGCCCGCCGCGGTGTGCTGGAGGAAAAGCTGACCCTCGCTGCGCGCGAGGCCGAGGAGGCCAAGCGTGCGCTGACCAAGGCGCGCTACGAACTGGAAGTGGCGCAGAGTCAGCAGCGTGCGGCGGAGGAAGCCGTGCTCAAGCTCTCCGGCGAAAAGAATCACTACGACGTTCTGCTCGCCGCCCTGCGCGGCCGGCTGGAGGACATGGACCGCGAGAGCGAGACGCTCGGGCGCCGGGAGACCGAAATGCGCCGGAGCTTACAGGAAAAAGAGACGCTGGGCGAACAGCAGGAGCGGGAGGCCGCCGGACTGCACGCACTTTCGGAGGAAAAGCTCTCCGGGCAGAGTGATTTGCTGCGCTCGTCCTCCCGTCTGGGCGACGAGATCACCGAGCTCAAGAGCCAGCTCTCCGGCTGCCTGGCCGAGCGCGAGGCAACCGAGCAGGCGCTTGCCAACCTGGAGGCGCTGCGTGCGCAGATGCGCGGCGACGAGGAGAGTCGCCGCGGCTTGATCGGGCAGTATCGTGCGGCAAACGAGGCGCACGCGCGCGAGCGGGAGCAGCACGCGCAGCGCATTGCCGCGCTGCGCGCGGCGGCGCAGGAGCAGAAGGAACGCCTCACAGCCCTGGGCGAGGCGAAAATGGCGCTGGAGGCCCAGCGCAGCCAGAGCGACAAGCGCGGCCGCGAGCTCAACGACAACGTGCTCAACGTCGAGCGCGCCGTGAGCAGACTGGAGCAAAAGCGCGCCACCGGCGCAATGGAGGAAAAGCAGATCCTCGATAAGCTCTGGGAGAACTACGAACTGAGCCACAGCGCAGCGATGGAGCAGCGGATCGAGCTGGAGAGCGTTGGCAAGGCCAATCGCCGCATCAGCGAGCTCAAGCGCGCCATCGGCGCACTTGGCAACGTCAACGTCGGCGCGATCGACGATTTTGAGCGCGTGAACACCCGCTATACCTACCTTGCTACTCAGCGCGACGACGTGGACAAGGCGAAGGAGGAGCTGCTCGGCGTGATCGAGAGCATCACGCGGGAGATGACCGGCATCTTTGCCGAGCAGTTTGCCCTGATCCGGGACAGCTTTCAGCAGACGTTTCTGGAGCTGTTCGGCGGCGGCAAGGCGACGCTGGAGCTGGAAGATGAGAACGACGTCCTCAACTGCGGCATCGAGATTAAAGTGCAGCCGCCGGGCAAGGCGCTCAAGACCATCACGCTGCTCTCCGGCGGAGAGAAGGCGTTCGTCGCCATTGCGCTGTATTTCGCCATTTTGAAGGTCCATCCCACGCCGTTTTGCGTCATGGACGAGATCGAGGCGGCGCTGGACGAATCCAACGTCATCCGGGTGGCGCGCTATATGCGCCGCATCACCGGCAAGACGCAATTCATCGTCATCACGCACCGCCGCGGCACGATGGAGGCGGCGGACGTGCTCTACGGCGTAACGATGCAGGAGCGCGGCGTGAGCAAGGTGCTGACGATCAACATGAACGACATGGCCAAAGAGCTGAACATCAAGGAGTAAGCAATGGGACTTTTTTCAAAGATCAAAAAAGCGTGGTTCGACACCATCATCTGGGAGACCATCGACGACGAGTTTTACGACGAGCTGGAGGAGAGCCTGATCCTCGCGGATCTGGGCGCGGCGGTGGCGGCGGACGCGGTGAAGCGCCTGCGCGACGTGGTCTACAACGACAAAATCCAAAGCGGCGAGGGCGTCAAGCAGGCGCTGCGCGACATTCTGGCCGAGAAGCTTGACGTGGGCGATACCGCGCTGAACCTCGCTACCCAGCCGAGCGTGGTGCTGATCATCGGCGTCAACGGCGTGGGCAAGACCACGTCGATCGGCAAGCTGGCAAAGCGCCTGAAATCTGACGGCAAGCGCGTGCTGCTGTGCGCGGCGGACACCTTCCGCGCCGCGGCGGGCGACCAGTTGGAGATCTGGGCGCAGCGCGCGGAGTGCGAGATCGTGCGCAGCACGGAGGGCGCCGACCCCGGCGCGGTGCTGTTCGATTCGCTGGCTGCGGCCAAGGCGCGCGGTGCAGACGTGGTGCTGTGCGACACGGCAGGACGTTTACATAACAAGGTCAATCTGATGAACGAGCTCGCCAAGCTCAGCAAGATCATCGACCGCGAGACGCCGGACGCCGCGCGCGAGACGCTGCTTGTGCTTGATGCGACGACGGGGCAGAACGGCCTGCAGCAGGCCAAGATCTTCAAGGAGGTCGCGGGCTTGACGGGTATCATCCTCACCAAGCTGGACGGAACGGCCAAGGGCGGTATCTGCGTGGCGATCGCGCAGGAGCTGGGCGTGCCGGTGAAGTTCGTGGGTCTGGGCGAGGGAATCGACGATCTGCAGCCCTTCGACGCGCAGGCCTACGTCAACGCGCTGATATAAGGAGAGGACCATGGAGTGCCCGTACTGTAAAAAAGAGATGAAGCACGGCAGGGTCGATTCCCGAAACATCCTGTACTGGACGGAGAAAAACAAGATCGAATCCGTCAGCGAGGAGAGCGTCAGACTCAGCAAGTGGTCGCTGCTGTCTACCTCGGCGGACGCCTGGTACTGTCCCGACTGCCGCACGGTCATCGTGCCCGTGCCGGAGATTGAGGACCCGCTTGATAGGCTTGGAAGGAGCTGGGATGAGTTCACCGGGCGCCTGCGCACGGCGCATGAGACGCGCACGGCGCAGCGGGCGGAGGAGAAACGGGAAAAGCGGCGGGAAAAACGCAGAAAGAAAGATCCGTGGGAGATGGAATGAGATGAAATTCGTATTGGCAACGCACAATCAAAAGAAGCTCGCAGAGCTTCAAAAAATCCTCTCCGACTTCGGCGTGGAGGTCGTGACGGAGGCAGATGTCGGTGTGGACGTGGAGGTGGAGGAGACCGGCGAGACCTTTGCCGAAAACTCCCTGCTCAAGGCCAAAGCGGTGATGGAGGCCACAGGCCTTCCCGCCATCGCGGACGACTCCGGCCTCTGTGTGGACGCGCTGGGCGGCGGCCCGGGCGTGTACAGCGCGCGCTACGGCGGCGAAGGCCTGACCGACCGCGACCGCTACATGCTGCTGCTCCAAAACATGCGCGGGCAGACCTCCCGCGCGGCGCACTTCAGTTGCTGCATCACGGCGGCCTTCCCCAACGGGGACGTGCTGCAGGCCGAGGGGCAGTGCCCCGGCACCATCGCCTTCGTGCCCATGGGGGACGACGGCTTTGGCTACAACCCCGTGTTCTTCGTGCCGGAGAAAAAGCGCACCTTCGCGCAGATGACGGCGGAGGAGCGCGTGGAATTTTCGCACCGAGGCAACGCGCTGCGGGCCTTTCGCGAGAAGCTGGCGGAATACTTGAAAGGAAAAAAGGACCAGCGTGAATAATCACGCTGCTCATAAATGCCATTTCGCTCGCCGCTTGCGCGGCAACCGCGAAATATGGCGAAAATCCTCCATGTGAGAGGATTTTCATTACTATTTGCGAAAGCACATGGAGGATTGAAATGGAACTGACCGGAAAGCAGCGCGCGCAGCTGCGCGCCCTGGCCAACGCGATCGAGCCCATCGTCCACATCGGCAAGGACGGCATCGGTGAAAATCTCGTCAAGCAGGCGAACGACGCGCTGGAATCGCGCGAGCTGATCAAGTGCAAGGTGCTGGAAAACAGCCTGCTCACCGCACGCGAGGCATGCGACGAGCTCTCCCGCCTGACCCGCAGCGAGCAAGTGCAGGTGATCGGCACGAAATTCGTGCTCTACCGCCCAAGCCACAAGAAGGATAAGAAGGACAAGATTATCCTCGTTAAGAGCAAAAAAGATCCGACGAGAGGGTAAAGACGTTGAGAATCGGAATTTACGGCGGCAGCTATAACCCACCGCACCTGGGGCATGCCGCTGCGGCGGTGTCTGCCATCCGCCATCTGATGCTGGACCGGCTGATCTTCATCCCCGCCGGCATCCCGCCGCATAAGCAGCTCTCCGCCGATGCACCGACGGCGGAACAGCGGCTTGCCATGGTGCGTGCGATGGCGGAGCAGGTCGCGCTGGATACCGGAGTCCCCACGGAGGTTTCCCGCATGGAAATTGACCGCGGGGGGAAAAGCTATACAGTGGACACGCTGCGTGCGCTGCGCGCGGAGCACCCGGACGACGAGCTTTGGCTGCTGATGGGCACCGATATGTTTCTGAGCTTTCAGGACTGGTACCGTCCGGCGGAGATTCTCTCCTGCGCGGGCGTCTGCGCCTTTGGCCGCAGCGGAGACGACGGGGAGGAGCTGCTGGATGCGCAGCGGCAAAAGCTGCTGGCGCGCTATGGCGGCGCACGGATCGAAACCATGCTGCTGCCCAACCTGGTGGAGATTTCCTCCACCGCCCTGCGTGCCGCGCTGCCCGCACTCGAGGGGGAGCGCTATCTTGCACCCGCCGTGTACGGCTATATCCTGCGGGAGCATCTGTATGGAACAAACCTGGATTGCAAGCGTCTAACGATACAGCAGCTGCGTCCTGTCGCGCTGAGCTATCTGAAAGCAAAGCGCATCCCGCACGTGCTGGGGACGGAGGCCACCGCGGCGGAGCTTGCCCGCCGATACGGCGCGGACGAGCACAAGGCGCGCGTGGCGGCGCTGCTGCACGACTGCACCAAGCGGTTGGACATGGACGAGCAGCTTGCGCTGTGCGCGCACTACGGCATCGAACTGGACGAGCTGGAGCGCCGTGCGCTCAAGCTGCTCCACGCCAAGACCGGCGCGGCCATTGCGCGCGACGTGTTCGGCGTGGACGACGAGATCTACAACGCCATTTTGTGGCATACAACCGGAAGAGCGGATATGACCCTTTTGGAAAAGGTGATCTACCTGGCGGACTACATCGAGCCCACGCGCGATTTTGACGGCGTGGAGGAACTGAGAGCCGCGGTATATGAGGACCTCGACAGGGGACTCCTGCTGGGCCTGACGATGACCGTGGAGGAGATGGAGGCCATGGGCAACCCGGTGCATCGCAATACCCTGCGGGCACGCGCGTTTTTGCAAGGAGCATAAGGAAAATACTATGGAAGAATACAAACCCGAAAGATTGCAGCCACGCAAAACGCTTTGGGCGTTTTATGAAGAGAACTGCGACGAGGCGTGGGCGCAGATTTGCGCCACGTTTGGCAGCCCCAAACGATGGGTGATCGGTTTTTTGACGGTGTTGCTGCTGGCGCTGGGCGTCGGCGCGGTGTGGTTTATCGGTGCGGTGCACGCGCCGAAGCTGCCGCACCCCGGCGACGATCCGTCGCAGATATCCACGCCGGAGAATCCCGGCCTGCCGACCGAGCAGCCGGAGGTCAGCGGCGCGCGGAAGAAGGATTTTTATACCTTCCTCGTGCTGGGTACGGATAAGAGCCAGAGCAATACCGACACGATCATGGTCGTGAGCTACGACGTTGCCAATCAGCGGTTGAGCCTGATGAGCATTCCGCGCGATACGATGGTCAACGCCAAGTGGGACATCAAAAAAATCAACTCGGTTTACAGCGTCCTGGGAATGGACGGACTCAAAGCGCATATCAAAAACCTCATCGGTTTTGCCCCCGATTACTACGTCAAGATAGATCTGGAGGCCTTCGTAGAGCTCGTGGATCTCATCGGCGGCGTGGAGGTGGATGTGCCTCGTCAGATGGACTATGAGGACCCCTGGCAGGATCTGAAGATCCACCTTAAGCCGGGCTTGCAGAAGCTCAACGGCCAGCAGGCCATGGGCCTGGTGCGCTGGCGGCACAACGACGACTATACCAAGGGCTATGACGACAAGGGCCGCATGGAAACGCAGCAGCTATTTCTCAAGGCCATGTTCAAGCAGTGCCTGGCGCTGAAAAACTGGACGAAGATCAGCGGCTATATCGACATTTTCTACCGCGACGTGGACAGCGACTTAAAGCTGGGCGAGATGCTCTGGTTTGCGCAGAGGGCGATGAGCCTGCAAACGGAGGATTTCCGTACCTTCTCCATGCCGGGCAACTACAACGCCTCCGCCTGGAGCCGCACCTATCACAACTATCAGTCCTACGTAACGGTATTTGCCGGTGAGATGCTGGAGCTGGTGAACAAATACTTCAACCCCTACACGCACGACATTACCCGGGCGGAGCTGGATATCATGTCCATCAACGCCGACGGCAGTCTTACTTCGACCAGCGGATATCTGGCGGACAGCCGCGCCGCACAGGCGCCGGACACCTCCCGCCCGTCGCAGCAACCAACACCGGAGCCCGCACCGCAGCCCGCGCCGGACGAAACCGAGACGCCCACGGACGAACCCGTGCCTGATCCGGAGCCGGGCGAGCCGACGGAACCCGCAGATACCCCTGAGCCGGAGCCTGCGCCGGAACCAGCCCCGGAACCGACGCCGGAGCCTGCCCCCGAACCGACTCCGGAACCCACTCCCGAGCCTACCCCTGAACCGACTCCGGAACCCACTCCCGAGCCTACCCCTGAACCCGCCCCGGAGCCTGTGCCCGGCGGCGAAGAACCGTAATAAAAATAAAAGAAAGGAAGAAAAAACTATGTTGGAAGCAAAAGAAATGGCGCTGATCGCCGCCAGAGCACTGGACGCAAAAAAGGGTAAGGACATTCGCGTGCTGGAGATCGACAAGATCACCACGCTGGCGGATTATTTCGTCATCTGCACCGGCGCGTCCAACACCCAGATCAACGCGCTGTGCGACGAGGTGGAACGTGAGCTTTCCGCGCAGGGCGAGGAGCCGCTGCACCGTGAGGGCTATCGCGGCGGCACCTGGGTGTTGCTGGACTACGGCTGCGTTGCGATCCACGTGTTCAACAACGAGGCGCGGCAGTTCTATTCGCTGGAGCATCTCTGGGCGGACGGCAAGGACGTGGATTTGAGCGGCGTTTTAACGGAAGATTAACACTTGACAAGCGCAGGGAAAGATTTTACAATAACTCCATTGTGAAAAGCGATGAAGGGAAAAAGACAGATTCCTCCCGCCTACAGAGAGCCGGCGGCCGCTGCGAGCCGGTGGGGGAGCCCTGTCGACTGGCCCCGGAGCTTTCCGCCCAAACAGGGCGGGACGGATCGCCCCGTTACCGGCGAAGCTGCGACGCAGCTTGTGAGGGCGCACGGGCGACCGTGCGCTGAAGCAGGGTGGTATCACGTAATGCGCTATTACGTCCCTGGCCGTCTCGACGGTCGGGGACTTTTTTTGCAATGCTTTGATAGATCAAGAAGGAGAAATACAGCCCATGAAGTACGATTTTGCAGCGATTGAGAAGAAATGGCAGCAAAACTGGGAGCAGTCCAAGCCCTACGCCGCGGTAACCGGCGAAACGGACAAACCGAAGTTTTACGGCCTGATCGAATTTCCCTATCCCTCCGGACAGGGCTTGCACGTGGGTCATCCGCGCCCCTTTACCGCGATGGACATCATCACGCGCAAAAAGCGGATGGAGGGCTATAACGTGCTCTATCCCATCGGCTTTGATGCCTTCGGCCTGCCGACGGAGAACTATGCCATCAAGAATCACGTGCATCCCGCCATTGTCACCAAAAAGAATATCGAGAATTTTACCAGCCAGCTCAAGATGCTCGGCTACGGCTTTGACTGGGATCGCTGCATCGACACCACCGACCCGCAGTACTATAAGTGGACGCAGTGGATCTTCCTGCAGATGTACAAGCACGGCCTGGCCTACAAGACCACCATGCCGGTGAACTGGTGTACCTCCTGCAAGTGTGTGTTGGCCAACGAGGAGGTCGTGGACGGCGTGTGCGAGCGCTGCGGCAGCCCGGTCGTGCGCAAGGAGAAGAGCCAGTGGATGCTGGCGATTACCAAGTATGCCGAGAGATTGCTCAACGATCTGGACGAGGTGGACTATATCGAGCGCGTCAAGACCCAGCAGCGCAACTGGATCGGCAAGAGCGAGGGCACCGAGGTGGACTTCACCGCCACCAACGGCGACAAGCTCACCGTTTACACCACCCGCTGCGACACGCTCTTCGGCGTAACCTATCTGGTGCTGTCCCCGGAGCATGAGATTCTTAAAAAGTGGAAAGATCAAATCGTCAACTGGGCCGAGGTCGAGGACTATATGCTCCAGGCCGCCCGCAAGTCCGATCTGGAGCGCACCGATCTTGCCAAGGACAAGTCCGGCGTGCGCCTGCAGGGGATCGAGGGCGTCCATCCCGTCAGCGGCAAGCACATCCCGATCTTCGTCTCCGACTACGTGCTCATCACCTACGGCACGGGCATCGTCATGGGCGTGCCCGGCCACGACCAGCGCGACTGGGACTTTGCCACCAAGTTTGGCCTGCCCATCGTCGAAGTGGTGCAGGGCGGCGACGTTACGAAAGAGGCATTTACCATAAAAGATGATACTGGAATTATGGTAAACTCTGGCTTCCTCAACGGAATGACCGTCCGCGCGGCGATCCCCGCGATGAAGCAGTACGTTACCGAAAAGGGCATCGGTCGGCCCAAGACCAACTATAAGCTGCGCGACTGGGTCTTCTCCCGCCAGCGCTACTGGGGCGAGCCGATCCCCATGGTCAACTGCCCGCAGTGCGGCTGGGTGCCCGTGCCGGAGGAGGAGCTGCCGCTGGTACTGCCGCAGGTGGAGAATTACGAGCCGACCGACGACGGCGAGAGCCCAATCTCCAAGATGACCGACTGGGTCAATACCAAGTGCCCCAAGTGCGGCGGGAAAGCCAAGCGCGAGACCGACACCATGCCCCAGTGGGCAGGTTCATCGTGGTACTTCCTGCGCTATATGGACCCGAAGAACGACACCGCCCCTGTCTCTCCCGAGGCGGAGCGGTACTGGGGCCCGGTGGATTGGTACAACGGCGGCATGGAGCACACGACGCTGCATTTGCTCTATTCGCGCTTCTGGCACAAGTTCCTCTATGATATCGGCGTGGTGCACACGAAGGAGCCTTACGCCAAGCGCACCAGCCACGGCATGATCCTGGGCGAGGGCGGCGAGAAGATGTCCAAGTCCCGCGGCAACGTCGTCAACCCCAACGATATCGTCGACCAGTACGGCGCGGACACGATGCGCCTGCACATCATGTTCATCGGGGACTTTGAAAAGGCGGTTTCCTGGTCGAACGAGGCGGTCAAGGGCTCCAAGCGCTTCCTGGACCGCTGCTGGAATCTGATGGAGCTTGCCACCGACGATCCGGAGATTTCCGAGAAGAATATGGCCACCGTCCATCGCACGATCAAGAAGGTCAGCGCCGACATCGACGAGCTGAAGATGAATACGGCAATCGCCGCGCTCATGGCGATGGTCAACGAATTTTACGCCAACGGCCTTACCCACGGGGATCTGGAGGTGCTGATGCTGCTGCTCAGTCCCTTTGCGCCCCACATGGTCGAGGAGATGTGGGAGCTGACCGGCTTTGCCGCGCAGTACGGCAAGATGGCCATGCAGATGCCCTGGCCGCAGTACGACGAGGCCAAGACGGTGGAATCCACCGTGGAGATGGCGGTGCAGATCAAGGGTAAGCTGCGCGGAACCGTAACCGTCCCGGTCGACAGCGACGAGGCGGCGGTTTTGGCCGCGGCAAAGGCAAACGAGCGCGTGGCCAAGTCGCTCGAGGGTATGGAGATTGTCAAGACGATCCTGGTGAAGAATAAGCTCATCAACCTGATCGTCAAGCCCTGTTGAAAAAACCGGGCATAATTTGCGGAAAAACGCAAAGTTGGATATTGACAAGCCCTGCCTTTTCCCGTATAATACCATCGTTAGTCATGTGAATGGCTCTTAAAGAGCACCCTGGATCAAGCCGGGTGCATCGGAGGGAGGGAAATATAGATGTCCGAAGTTCATGTCAAGGAAGGCGAATCTCTGGACAGCGCGCTCAAGCGCTTTAAGAGAAGCTGCGCCAAGGCCGGTATCGTAGCCGAAGTTCGCAGAAGAGAGGCTTACGAGAGCCCCAGCGTCAAGCGCCGCAAGAAGAGCGAGGCCGCACGCAAGAACCGCAATAAGCGCTTCTATTAAGATCGCGCCGGCGGCACAACCGAAAGAAAAACAGGGCGAGCAGAATGCTCGCCCTGTTTTTGCATATCGGCAAAGCCCGTCAGGAAAAGAACGCGGCCACGCGGGGCAGAAAATCCTTCGCCTCCTCGTAAAGCCCGTGCCCCAGCCCGTCGTAGAGGTGCAGCGCGCAGCCGGGAATCTGCGCGGCGATCTCCTCCGACGCCGCGGCGGTAACGATCCGGTCGTCCGTACCGCCAAGCACCAGCGTGGGACAGGAGATTTGGGGCAAAAGCGCGTAAGCGTCGTGCCCCAGGCAGGATTCCGCCTGCGTGAGAAAACGCGCCAGGCTTTTGGGCTTCCCCAAATTGCCCAGCAGCGTGTAGAAGGGGAGCTGACGCTTGAGATACTTCGGGGAGTAGGAGCGCTTCGCCGTGTCGAGCAGGATGGCCTTATAATCGTCCCGCTGCGCCATGCCGACCCACCCCCGGATCACGCGCTCAGCCGTTTCGTTCGGACGGGCGAACGTTACGGCGAGGACGAGCCTGCGCACCAGCGCAGGATGCCGGATGGCAAGGTGCTGCGCGATCATGCCGCCCTGGGATACGCCCAGGACGTTGGCATTGGCCAGCCCCAGCGCGCGCATTGCGTCGGCCAGGTCGTCCGCCATCTCGGCGGTGGTATAGTGCGTGGGCAGATCATTGCGGCGGCTGAAGACGTAGACGGTGAAATCACGTGTGAGCGCGCGATAGAGCAGAGCAAAGGGCAGCGCCTTGCCCCGTACCGTTTTCAGCCCGTCGCCGACGCCCGGGATCATCACCAGCGTCTTCTCTCCCGTGCCGAAGCGGATGTAGTCCATCTCCATCTTGTCGGTGCAAAGTCTTGCATTTTGTGCATGAAACAGCATTTTTTGCTCCTTCCTTTGCGTGGCGGCTTCCTGAAAAGAGCATACTATATTTGCCTTCCTCCGTCAACCGCGGCCGGAGGAAAACAGTCCCGGCAGCAGATCGTCCACCTCCGGATACATAAAAAATGCGGTGCGGACGCCCGCCTCGCGGCCCAGTTGCAGCTTGCGCCGCAGCGTCTGTACATCATCAAAAAGAACCAGATGCATTTCGCCACCGAGAGAATAGGTAAAATAGCGCGCACAGAGCGCCGAAGAGAAAAAGACGGGATTGGGATGCTGCCGCCGCAGTGCGGCAAAGTCCTCCCGCCGCAGCGCGCGCCCCTCGCCGGAGGGGCAGGGGAGCGGAAAGTCCATGCAGACGCGCTGCACGTCCAGCGCCAGGCAGCCCTTTCCGTAACGCTGCACGCTGCGCTGCAAAAGCGCGCGCAGCGACCCGCCGGAGACGGCGGTGCCGATCAGCACGCAGGCGCCGGGCACGGCGAAAGCCTCTGGCACGTAGAGCCGCTTTCCCGCGCAGCTGAGCCGCTCACCGAGTTGCTGCAAAAGCTCCAGCCTGTCCCGCCGCACGGGAGGGTCAAAGTCCGCCAGTACGCCGTCAAAGCCCCGCTCTGTACACTCGTTTTCGATCGCACGCAGCAATTCATCCGGTGCGCCAAGCGCACCGCCGCAGCGGTCGCCAAGCCCCAGCAGCCCGCCGCGCAGCGCTTCCGGCGAGGCGCTGCACCACAGCGCCCCGTCTGCGCCGACGGCGTAGGAGACGTGGACAAAGGGCGGCTGCACGCGCAAAACGGGTGGTTTTATGTCGCTTGCCAGAGCGAGATAGGTGAGCACGGGAAATCCCCCTTGTGTTCGTACTTGCCGCATGGTAAAATGAAAAGTAGTCAAAGCGCCGTGCGGCGCTTTCTGACGGTAACCTATGCGCATGAGGAGAATGCTATGCCTGCCTTGCTTCGCCCCGATTGGGTATTTGACGACTATACCGCCGTTACGCCGGATTTTCTGCGCGCGCAGGGCATCCGCCTGCTGCTGTCCGACCTGGATTTTACGCTCGCGCCCAAGCGCGTGAAGGATGCGGACGAACGGCTGCGCGCTTGGGTGGAATCGCTGCGCGCGGCGGGGATCACGCTGGTGATCCTGTCCAACAACCGCAGCAGCGTGCGCGTGGAGCGCTACTGCAAGGGCCTTGGCATCACCTACGTCGGCCATGCGGGGAAACCACACCGGGGCGGCTACCTGCGCGCCATGGAGCAAAACGGTGAAACGGCGGCGCGTACCGCGATGCTGGGCGACAAGCTGCTGACCGACTGCCTGGGTGCGCGCCTGGCGGGGGTGCGGATGCTGATGGTGGAGCCTGCCGGCGGCGCGCGCGGGCCGTGGCAAAAGGTTTTGCACGCGCTGCAAGAGCCGTTTAAGCGCGTCGGCGCGCGCGATACGCGCAGCAAAGACGGGAAAAAGACAAAAAATGGAGCAAGATAGCGAAAAACTCTTGCAATAAAGCACGGCTTGCGTTAAACTATATTAGGTTTTTATTAACCGCCATTTTGCAAACTTGAGGAAGTCGCTGCCGATTTCCTCGTGAATAGGGAGGAACTGATTATGGCAACGATCACTGCTGGCGATTTCAGAAACGGTAAGATGTTCGAGATGGAGGGCAAGGTTTACCAGGTCGTCGAATTTCAGCACGTCAAGCCCGGCAAGGGCGCGGCGTTCGTGCGCACCAAGATGAAAAACGTCATGACCGGCGGCGTCACCGAGACGTCCTTTAACCCCACCGCGAAGTTTGAGGAGGCCACGGTCGAGCGCAAGGATATGGCGTACAGCTATAACGACGGCGATCTGTACTACTTCATGGATCAGGAGACCTTCGATATGGTCCCCCTCGGCGCCGATCTGCTGGGCGACGCGTTCCGTTTTATCACTGAGAATACCGTGTGCAAGGTGCTCAGCTACAAGGGCAACGTCTTCGGCCTGGAGTGCCCGAACTTCATGGATCTCACCGTAACCGAGACGGAGCCGGGCCTTGCCGGCAACACCGCTACCAACACCCTCAAGCCCGCCACGCTGGAGACCGGCGCTGAGGTCAAGGTGCCCCTGTTCATCAACATCGGGGACAAGATCCAGATCGACACCCGCACGGGTGAATATATTGGCCGCGCCAAGTAAATCATATCAGCAAAGGTTTTGTCTGCAGAAAGGAGTAATTCCATGGGTATTTCCGAAAAGATTGCTTATCTCAAGGGCCTGATGGAGGGCATGAAGATCGACGAGCAGTCCAACGAAGGCAAGCTCTTTGCCGCCATCGTGGACGTGCTGGATGAGGTCGCGCTCGAGGTCGAGGACCTCACCGACGAGGTGATGGAGCTCGGCGATGGGCTGGATGTCGTCAGCGATGATCTGTCTGATGTCGAAGACCTGGTCTACGACGATGAGGATGACGACGAGGATGAGGACGACGAAGACGTGGAGGAGATGTGCTACGCCACGACCTGCCCCGAGTGCGAGGAGAAGATCTACTTCGACGAGACCTATCTCGAGGACGGCTGCCTCAAGTGCCCCAACTGCGGCGCCAAGCTGGAGTTTGACCTCTCCGATCTGGAAGAGAAGGAAGAGGACGAGGAAGACGACACGGATTTCTCGCAGCATTGATTGAATCATAACCACCAGTAAAACTGGTGGTATCCACTGGCCCTATAAGGGCCTTTTG
>CAMZIO010000026.1 GCA_947307255.1 uncultured Clostridia bacterium
CGAACCCGCCTCTTCAGCTTGGGAAGCTGACATACTACCAATGTACTAATCCTGCACGGCCAAAACGGAGGGGTCCCCCACCGGACGAAACGTATTATAACAGAAATTTTTGCACAATGCAAGGCGAAAAATGCATCTTCTTTCTACAACTTTCATATGCATGGAGAAAACGATTCGGAAGGAGTCTTTCCATGAAACGAACCCTGTCTCTGCTCTGCCTTGTCTGCCTGCTGCTGAGCGTTCCCGCCCGCGCTGAAGCGCCGACGGTCTCCGCCCCCTCCGCGCTGCTGATGGAGAAACAGACCGGCACCGTGCTGTACGCCCTGGGCGAGCACGAAGCGCGCGAGCCGGCAAGCGTAACGAAAGTCATGACGCTGCTGCTCGTGATGGAGGCCATCGACTCCGGCACGCTGCACTATGAGGATATCGTTACGCCCAGTGCGCACGCCAGCTCCATGGGCGGCAGTCAGATCTGGCTGCGCGAGGGCGAGCAGATGCGTGTAGAGGAGCTGCTCAAGGCGGTTTGCGTCGTATCCGGCAACGACGCGGCCGTCGCGTTGGGCGAGCACCTCGCCGGCAGCGAGGATGCCTTTGTCGAGAAGATGAACCGCCGCGCGCAGGAGCTTGGCATGAAGGATACACACTTTGTCAACTGCACGGGCCTTCCCGCAGAGGGGCACGTAACCTCCGCCTACGACATTGCACTCATGTCCCGCGAACTGATCCTGCATCATCCCGATATCCGCCGCTTCACCACGATCTGGACCGATTCCCTGCGCGACGGGGCTTCCATGCTGGTCAACACGAATAAGCTGATTCGCTTTTATCCCGGCGCGACGGGACTGAAAACCGGCTCGACCGACACGGCGCAGTACTGCCTGTCCGCCACGGCGGAGCGGGACGGCATGGAGCTCATCGCCGTCGTGCTCAAGGGTGTGAGCAGCGACGAACGCTTTGCCGACGCGCGCGCCCTGCTGGACTACGGATTTGCGAACTACGCCCTGGTAACGGTAACGCCGGATGCGCCGCTCGCCCCCGTTCCGGTGCGTCTGGGCGTGCAGGACGCGGTGCGCAGCGTGCTGACGGAGGAAAACGTCCTGCTGCTGAAAAAGGGCGACGCCGTCGCCCTTTCCCAAACGATCACACTGCCGGAATCCGTGGACGCGCCCATGGCACAGGGCGCGCGCCTCGGTGAACTGACCGTTGCCGACGGCGACGGCAACACGCTGGCCGTACTGCCGATCCTCGCCGGAGAGGACGTGGCGCACGTAACCTGGTGGCAGATGGCACAGCGCCTGCTGCGCTGCGGTTTTTGTGCCGGCTGAGCGGCGGCGCGCCAAAGCCGCCGTCGCACGGTCTTATCCTCGCGCCTTTATCTGTGCATATACCCAATCGGTCGAAACGCCCTTGGTACTGACCCGCACGAGGATGCCGCCGTCGTAGAGCACGGCAAAGCAGATACGCTCCCCTGCGCTGTCGCCCGCGTCGTTCAGGCGCTCCGCGCGGGTACGGACGGCCTCAAGCGTCAGCTCATCCGCGCGGAAAATCGGCTCGTCCACGACCGCGCGCTTGTCCGCGGGCACGCTCTGTGCGCGGGGAATGGGATAGCGCGAGAGGTCGTAGTCCTCCGGGTGATCGAGTGAAACGATCCGTGCCCGATCCGCCTCCGTGCAGCGCGTTGCGTGCCACTCCACGTAGTCGTAGCCGTGCGTGTAGTACGCCGAGAGCTGCGTGTTGGTGCGCAGAAAGTCCGATGCGGCAAATCCCTTCGGCGCATCGCACAGGTATGCGCCGAAGTCCGCGTCGGCGCGTGCCTGCCGCGCCGTGAGCGTCCGTCTCTGCGGCGCGGGCGGACAGACAGCGGTGCTTTCCGTGGGCAAACCGGCGTTGTAGATCACCGGCTCCGAAATCTCCGCGCTGCCGCCGGGCACACGTTCGCCGTAGAGAAAGAACATATAGCCGTACTCCCCCGCGGCAAAACCGGCAAGCTGGGTATAGCTTGCGTGCAGCGTGAACCAGGTTTGGGAGGTTTCAGCATCCGTATACGTCTCAAACGCGGAGATATAGCCCAGCTCGCCCAGCCGCGCGCTCTCGCTTTTTGCATCCGCGCCGTCCGGTGCAAGCGCGTCCTCGTCGCGGAACAGATCGACCACCACGCGGTAGCGCACGCTGTCGCCGTAGGCCGCCATCGCCGCGCGCAGCGGCATGGAGAAGTTCACCTCGCCGTTTCTCGGCGTTGCGTAGCAGGCTGACACGTCGCCGGCGTCGTAAGCGGAGATCATCGCCTTGGGCGCTGCCGGCGCCACGTCCCCCTGCAGCCCGTCTGCCGGGAGATAGCTCCCGCTGTTGGACGGCGGCACGTCGGGCGTATACTCCGGGAGGTTTACCGGGCCGTTGGATTCCGACGGGTCCGGGGTGTTTGCCGGGATAGTGATCGGGTCGTTGCACTCCACCGCGTCGGGGTCAGGCTGCGCCGCCTGCCCGGCACGCGGCAACTGGCTGCGAATCGCAGGAACAGCCAGCATGGCAACAAGCGCAAGGCACGCCGCGATCCCCGTCCATCTGTGCCAGGATATGCGCGCCTTTGCGGCTTCGCTGCGCGCGATCAGGTTTTCGTCCAGATAGGAAAAGCTGTCAAAAAGCAGCTCCTTGTTCATAAATATCCCTCGCTTTCCAGATACGCTCTGAGTTTTTTGCGCGTGCGGGAGAGGGTAACCTTCACGCCGCCCTCGCTCATGCCGCAGCGCGCGGCGATCTCCGCGGTCGATTCGGCAAAGAAGCAGCGGCGGAGAAAGACGCTGCTCTCGCGCGCGGGCAGTGCGCGGACGAAGCGGCTCACCGCCGCGCCGAGCTCCTTCGCGCTCAGCGCGCTGTCCGCCGTCTCCCGCGCGCCGAGCACCTCGCCCAGCTCGTCGAGCACGGCGTCGACCGCGTCTCCGCCGCGTTTTTGCGCGCCGCGCGCACGGCGGCGGTCCAGGGCAAGGTTGCGTGTGAGCTTCATGAGGTAGGCGCCCAGATGCGTCGGCCGCTCGGGCGGGATCGCGTTCCACGCGCGCAGGAGCATATCGTTGACGCATTCGTCGGCGTCGCCGCCGTCGCATAGGATCTGCTCCGCCAGCGCGCGGCAGCGGCCGCCGTAGGTCTCGCGCGTCTGCGCGATCGCTTCCTCGCTGCGCGCCCAGTACAGCGCAACGATCTGCTCGTCCGTCATGACACACCTCCCGGATTTGAAAAGCCTTTCATATCGTTAGACGAAATGCATAGGGAAAAGTTACAAAAAAGGGAGCGACCGTTGGTCGCTCCCTTTTTTAAGTCAGCTTCAGTTTTCCGCCTTCTTGCGAATGAGGATGAAGGGCGTGAGCTGCTGGTCCTGTCCGGCGGGATTGTCGCGGATCAGCTCGCAGAGCTGCTCGTCGCTGAGCTTGATGCAGTCCGCCTTGCCGAGAATGTCGCGTGTGAGGTCGTTGGCGTCGACGATCATGGCCACAACGCCGGTCTTCTCACAGATCTCGTTGCACACGCCGCTGGGATCGTCGGGGATCTCGATGCCGAACTCGCCATAGACGGGGAAAACGTCGGGATAAAAGCCGTCCAGCCCCGTAACCTCCATGCCGACCATATCGTAAAAGATGCCGTGCTTACCGAAGAGCTTGCCGACGCCCGCACAGATCGCGGCCCAGAGGACCTTCCCCGCGCCGCATTTGTTGATGGCGTACTGCATCTTGCACACCTCGCCCACGCCGATGCCGGCGCTGTTGTGCTGGATGGCGAAGCGGCTGAGGAATTTCGCCAGGCCGGAGATCTTCAGATCCTTGCGGTAGACCACGCGCTTCTGGCACAGGGCGATGATTTTTTCGCTGATGCTCAGCAGGTCGCCCGGCTGATAGAGGGGCTTTACGTAGCGGTTGATCAGCTCGATATAGTCCTCGCCGATTTCCACGAAGTGGGTCTGGATGGCGTGGCGCTGATAGACGCCGTGGCTGGTCTGAATGTTAACGCTCTTATCGTCGTTTGCAACAAAATCCATAGCTTCGTCCTCTTTTTGTATAGAATAATCCACGGCTATTTTACCACGTTTTCATAAAAATGCTACTGCAAATTTACAAAAACGGTCGGCATTTTTCATTCTTTTTAA
Source organism: uncultured Clostridia bacterium (assembly GCA_947307255.1). GTDB lineage: Bacteria > Bacillota > Clostridia > Oscillospirales > Oscillospiraceae > Hominicoprocola. Next base: position 4,136 of record CAMZIO010000026.1, read on the forward strand.
ATGAAGAAGAGACGCAGGCGCGCCTGCGTCTCTTCTCTTCAGGGTCGTCTTTGCGCAGCAGAGAGAGGGTTTTAGCCCTTGTACATCTCCACCAGCTTGAGCAGGTGCTCGTAGCGCTCCTTGGCGGCTTCCTCGTTGCGCTCGAACAGCACGTCGGCGCGCTCGGGGAACTCGCGGGTCAGACGAGAGTAACGGGCCTCGTTCATCAGGAATTCCTGATAGCCGCCGGCCGGCGCCTTGGAGTCGAGCGTAAACTTCTGCTCGGCGGCGGGGTTGAAGCGGAACAGGTTCCAGTAGCCGCAATCGACCGCCTTCTTCATTTCCTTCTGGCAGTTCATCATGCCGCCCTTAATCGAGTGCATCTCGCAGGGGCTGTAGCCGATGATCAGGGACGGGCCGTGATAGGCCTCGGCCTCGGTGATGGCCTTGATCGTCTGCGCGGGGTTGGCGCCCATGGCGATCTGCGCCACGTAGACGTAGCCGTAGCTCATGGCGATCTCGGCAAGGCTCTTCTTCTTGACCTCCTTACCGGCAGCCGCGAACTGCGCGACCTGGCCGATGTTGGATGCCTTGGACGCCTGGCCGCCGGTGTTGGAGTAAACCTCGGTATCGAAGACGAAGATGTTGACGTCCTTGTTCTGGGCGATCACGTGGTCCACGCCGCCGAAGCCGATATCGTAGGCCCAGCCGTCGCCGCCGAAGATCCACACGGACTTCTTGGGCAGGTAATCCTTCTTGTCGAGGATCTGGGCAACGAGGGAGCAGGCGGAGCAGTCGCAGAACTTCTCGCCGTTCGCCTTGCGCTCCTGCGCGTGGGCCAGGCCCGCGGCAGCGGCGTCCGCGCCGAGGACGTCCTTGGCGGCACCGCTCATGAAGGCGATCGTCTCATCAATGGTGGAGATGTTGGCCATCAGCGCGGCGACGTAGGCCTCGCTCGCCTCGGCGTTGGCGCTGCCGTCATCCTTGGTGTCCAGCCACTTCTGGGCAGCTTCCTTCAGCTCGCTGCGGGTCTGGGGCTGGGCGATAAGCTCCTGCGTCAGCTTGACCAGGTTCTCGCGGATGGCCTCCTGACCGATCCACAGGCCGAGGCCGTGCTCGGCATTGTCCTCAAACAGGGAGTTGATCCACGCGGGGCCGTGACCGGCCTTGTTGATGGTGTAGGGAGAGGTGGCGCCGGGACCGCCCCAGATGGAGGAGCAGCCGGTGGCGTTGGTGATGAACATACGGTCCCCGAACAGCTGCGTAACCAGGCGGGCATAGCTCGTCTCGGCGCAGCCGGCGCAGGAGCCGGAGAACTCCAGCAGGGGCTGCTTGAACTGGCTGCCCTTGACGGTGTTGTCCTGCATGTCCTTCTTGTCGGAGACCTTCTCCACGCAGTAGTTGAACACCTCCTGCTGCGGCTTTTCAGCCTCCTGCGCGACCATGGTCAGCGCACCGGTCGGGCAGATGCCGACGCAGACGGCGCAGCCCATGCAGTCGAGCGGGGAGATGGCCATGGTGTACTGGTAAACGCCCTTGCCCTTGCCGGCCTTGACGTCAACGATCTTCGCGGCCTCGGGAGCGGCGGCAGCCTCTTCCTCGGTGAGGGCAAAGGGACGGATGGTGGCGTGCGGGCAGACGTAAGCGCACTGGTTGCACTGGATGCACTTGTCCTTGTCCCATGTGGGAACGGAGACGGCAACGCCGCGCTTTTCATAGGCGGCGGCGCCCAGCTCGAACTGGCCGTCCACGTGCGGCATAAAGGCGGAGACGGGCAGGCTGTCGCCGTCCATACGCCCGATGGGATTGAGGATCTTCTTGACCTGATCCACCAGCTCGGGACGGCCGGTGAGAGCGGTGTTGTAGTCCTCATCCTTGGCGTCGGCCCAATCGGCGGGCACGTCGATCTTGTGGAAGGCGGTCGCGCCGAGGTCGATGGCCTTGTGGTTCATATCCACGATGTCCTGGCCCTTCTTGAGGTAGGAGTGCGTGGCGGCATCCTTCATGTAGCCGATGGCCTCCTCCTGGGGCATGACCTTGGCCAGGGTGAAGAATGCGGACTGCAGGATGGTGTTGTTGCGCTTGCCCATGCCGATCTCGATGGCGAGGTCGATGGCGTTGATGGTGTAGAGCTGGACGTTGTTGCGGGCGATATAACGCTTGGCGTCGGCGTGCAGGTGCTTGCCGAGCTCCTCCGGCGTCCACTGGCAGTTGATCATAAACACGCCGCCGGGCTTGACGTCGTCCACCATCTTAAAGCCCTTTGTGATATAAGACGGGTTGTGGCAGGCGACGAAGTCGGCCTTGTTGATGTAGTACGGGCTGCGGATGGGCTTGTCGCCGAAGCGCAGGTGGCTGATCGTCACGCCGCCGGTCTTCTTGGAGTCGTACTGGAAGTAGGCCTGGACGTACTTGTCGGTGTGGTCGCCGATGATCTTGATGGAGTTTTTGTTCGCGCCCACGGTGCCGTCGCCGCCGAGGCCCCAGAACTTGCACTCGATGGTGCCCTCTGCCGCGGTATTCGGGCAGTTCTTGTCCTCCTCCAGGCTCAATCCGGTTACGTCGTCCACGATGCCGATGGTGAACTGACGGCGCGGAGCATCCTTCTTCAGCTCGTTATAGACGGCGAAGACGGAGGCGGGCGGGGTGTCCTTGGAGCCGAGACCGTAGCGGCCGCCGATGACGGTCTTCTGGATGCCGGCGTTGGCCAGCGCAGTTACCACGTCGAGGTAGAGCGGCTCGCCCTGCGCGCCGGGCTCCTTCGTGCGGTCGAGCACGGCAATCTTCGTCGCGGTGGCGGGGATAGCCTCGATCAGACGCTCGGCCTTGAACGGGCGGTACAGGCGGACCTTGACCAGGCCGACCTTCTCGCCGTGGGCGTTGAGGTAGTCGATGACTTCCTCGGCCACGTCGCAGATGGAACCCATCGCGATGATCACGCGGTCAGCGTCGGGCGCGCCGTAGTAGTTGAAGAGCTTGTAGTCGGTGCCGAGCTTGGCGTTGATCTTGTCCATGTACTTCTCAACGACCTCGGGCAGGGCGTCATACCACTGGTTGCAGGCCTCGCGGTGCTGGAAGAAGGTATCGCCGTTCTCGTGGGAGCCGCGCATATGCGGGTGCTGGGGGTTGAGCGCGTGCTCGCGGAAGGCCTTGACCGCGTCCATGTCGCACATTTCCTTGAGGTCCTCGTAGTCCCACACGGCGATCTTCTGGATCTCGTGGGAGGTGCGGAAGCCGTCAAAGAAGTTGACGAAAGGCACCTTGCCGGTCAGCGCGGAGAGGTGCGCCACGGGAGAAAGATCCATGACCTCCTGCACGTTGCCTTCGCAGAGCATCGCAAAGCCGGTCTGACGACATGCCATCACGTCGCTGTGATCGCCGAAGATGTTCAGCGCATGGGTGGAAACGGTACGGGCGGAAACGTGGAAGACGCTGGGCAGCTGCTCGGCCGCGATCTTATACATATTCGGGATCATGAGCAGCAGACCCTGGGAGGCGGTGTAGGTGGTGGTGAGAGCGCCGGCGCCGAGGGAGCCGTGCACCGCACCGGCCGCGCCGGCCTCGGACTGCATCTCCACCACCTTGACCTGGGTGCCGAAGATGTTCTTCAAACCGTTGGCGGACCACTGGTCGACCAGGTCGGCCATGGGGCTGGAGGGCGTGATGGGGTAAATCGCCGCCACTTCGCTGTACGCATAGGACACGTGCGCCGCAGCGGTGTTGCCGTCCATGGACTTCATTTTTCTCGTCATGAAACTGAATCCTCCTGTTTTGTTTATTGAAAGGCATCCGATAGACGCCCAGTATAATAATGATATAGTAGCACAGAAATCTTTCGTTGTAAACGCATATTTCTGCATTATCCATAGATATTTTGCAAGAAAGCGTTTAATCCGCTGCATTACGCCGCACGCGGAAAAATGTTTTGCGCAGGGGCTTTCCTTTCCGGCAGTTTTTGTGATATGATAAGAAGCTGAATAAAATCCATCATGTTTGGAGGAGGGATCGAAGATGGTTACGACCGTGCGCTCGTTGGGGCTGCAAGGCATCAGCGGCTATGAGGTATCGGTGGAGTGCTTTCTCTCCGGCGGGCTTCCCGCGTTTGATATCGTCGGTCTGGGGGACACCGCCGTAAAGGAATCGCGGGAGCGCGTGCGTGCGGCGGTGAAGAACTGCGGCGGGAAGTTCCCCGTCTCCCGCATCACGGTCAACCTTGCCCCCGCGGGGCAGCGGAAGGAGGGCACGGTCTATGATCTGCCGATCTTTCTGGGCATCCTGCGCTGCGCCGAAGAAATCCCTGCGCTGCCGCCCGACGCAGCCTTCCTCGGCGAGCTGTCCCTGACCGGGAAGCTGCGCGGTGTGAGCGGTGTGCTGCCCATGGCGATGGCCGCGGTACGCGGCGGGGTAAAGAGTCTGTTCGTCCCGGCGGAAAACGCCGCGGAGGCGACGCTTGCCGACGATCTGACGGTCTATCCCGTCAGCGACGTAAACGCCCTCGTCGCCCATTTGCGCCATGAGACGCCGATCGCGCCGGCAGAGCGCTTTCAGCCGACGGAATCGCAGGCGGACGGGCCGGACTTTGCCGACGTGATGGGGCAGGAGAACGTCAAGCGTGCGCTGGAGATCGCCGCCGCGGGCGGTCATAACGTCCTGCTCATCGGCTCACCCGGCGCGGGCAAGTCGATGCTGGCGCGGCGGCTGCCCTCGATCCTGCCGGACATGACGCGGCGCGAGGCGCTGGAGTCTACGGAGATCTGGTCCGTCGCCGGACTGACGGACAGCGCGCATCCGCTGCTGACGCAGCGGCCCTTCCGCGCGCCGCATCACACGCTCTCCTCCGTCGCCATGACGGGCGGGGGCAGCATTCCGCGGCCGGGTGAAATTTCGCTCTCGCACAACGGCGTGCTGTTTTTGGACGAGTTGCCCGAGTTTCCCCGCGACGTGCTGGAGGCGCTGCGCGCCCCGATCGAGGACGGCGAGGTGACCATCACCCGCGCCGCCGCGTCGGTTACACTGCCCAGTCGCTTCATGCTTGTGGGGGCGATGAACCCCTGCCGCTGCGGTTGGTACGGGCATCCCTCCGGCCGCTGCCGCTGTACGAGCGCGCAGGTGGAAAAGTACGCCGAGCGTATCTCCGGCCCGATGCTCGACCGCATGGATCTGCACGTGAACGTGCCGAGCGTGGAATTTGAGGCGATGCGCCGCCGGGAGAAAGCGGAGTGCTCCGCCGAGATCCGCGCGCGGGTCAACGCCGCCCGCGCGATCCAAAGCGCACGATACGCCGGCACAGGCGTGCTGTGCAACGCACAGATGACGCCGGCCATGGTGGGCGAATGGTGCCGATTGGACGACGCCGGGGAGAAGCTGCTGCGTTCGGCCTTTGAGCGGCTGCGCCTCACCGCCCGCAGCCACGACCGGCTGCTGCGCGTAGCGCGCACGATTGCCGATCTTGACGGCAAGGCACAGATCGAAAGCGCGCACCTGGCCGAGGCCATCCAGTACCGCAACACGGACATTTTAAAGGGTTGATGCGCCGTCGCAGCCCGGAAACGCAAAAAAGGAGACAACCATGCAGGAAATGATTCTATGCAAGCTGGGCGAGGTGGTGCTCAAGGGGCTCAACCGCCGCAGCTTTGAGGATAAGCTGATCGCCAACCTCCGCCGCCGCACGGCAAAATGCGGCAGCTTCCGCGTCTACTCCAAGCAGAGCACGATCTACGTCGAGCCGGTGAACGGGGATTGCGACCTCGACCGTGCGTTCGACGCCTGCCGCAAGGTTTTCGGCATTATCGCCGTGTCCCGCGCGTTGCCGTGCGAAAAGGACGTGCAGGCGATCATCGCCACGGCGAAAACCTATCTGCACGAGCAGATGTCGCGCGCACGGTCGTTCAAGGTCGAAAGCAAGCGTGCGGACAAGAACTTCCCCCTCACCTCCATCCAGCTTTCCCAACAGGTCGGCGGCGCGCTGCACCAGGCCTATCCGAATATGGCGGTGGACGTGCACCACCCGGAGCTGACGGTTTTCATTGAGATCCGCGACACGGCGGCCTACGTCCACGGCCCCGCCGTGGAGGGAGCCGGCGGCCTGCCGCTGGGCATGGGCGGTACTGCGGTGTCGCTGCTCTCCGGCGGGATCGACTCGCCGGTGTCGTCGTACATGATGGCGCGGCGCGGCGTCGCGCTGGAGATGGTGCATTTCTTCTCCCCGCCCTACACCTCGGACGCGGCGAAGGAGAAGGTGCTGGAGCTGGCACAGAAGCTGGCGCCCTGGTGCGGGCGCATGACCGTGCAGATCGTGCCGTTCACCGAGATTCAGGAGGAGATCCGCCGCAAATGCCCGGAGGATTTCTTTACGCTGATCATGCGCCGCTTCATGATGCGTATTGCCGGGTGCGTCGCCCAGGAGGTGGGCGCCAAGGCGCTGGTTACGGGCGAGTGCCTCGGCCAGGTGGCCAGCCAGACGATGGAGGCCCTGCGCGTAACGGAGGACGCGGCGGAGCTGCCGGTGCTGCGCCCGCTCATCGGCATGGATAAGGAGCAGATCGTGCGCGTCGCGCGCCGGATCGGCACGTTCGACACCTCGATCCTCCCCTACGAAGATTGCTGCACCGTGTTCACCCCGCGCCACCCCAAGACCAAGCCGCATCTCGACGAGGTCCGCAAGGTGGAATCCGCGCTGGACGTGGACGCCTTGGTCGAGCGCGCGCTCTCCCAGCGCGAGCGCGTGCGCATCAAACTGTGAATGAGGTGATTCTATGCATCACACGGCAGAGCTGATCGCCGTCGGCACGGAGATCCTGCTGGGCAATATCACCAATACCGACGCGCAAATGCTCTCTGAGGGACTGTCCGCGCTGGGGATCGACGTGCTGTATCACACCGTCGTGGGCGACAACCCCGCGCGACTGCGCGAGGCGCTGACCGTCGCCCGGCAGCGCGTGGACGTCATCATCACCACCGGCGGTCTGGGGCCAACCTACGACGATCTGACCAAGCAGACGATCTGCGAGGTGTTCGGGCGCAAAAACGTGCTGCACGAGGATATTGCGGCGTGGCTGCGCGCGCGGTTTGCCGCGCAAAACCAAGTCATGACCGACAACAACCTTGCGCAGGCCTGCCTGCCGGAGGGGGCGACGGTCTTTCCCAACGCCAACGGCACCGCGCCCGGCTGCGCCTTTTGCGAGGGCGGCGTGCACGTGCTGATGCTGCCCGGCCCGCCGCACGAGTGCCTCGGTATGTTCCGCTCCGGCGCGGTTCCCTACCTGCGCGCGCTGTCGGAGGACGTGATCGTGTCGCACACGCTGCGCCTCTACGGCAAGGGCGAGAGCGCGGTGGAGGCGATACTCCGCGACCGAATCGCCGCGATGACCAACCCCAGCGTCGCGCCCTATGCCAGGACGGACGAGTGTATGCTGCGCCTGACCGCCAAGGCGAACAGCGAGGCTGCGGCGGAGGCTATGCTCGCCCCCGTGATCGCGGACGTGATGCGCGCGGTGGGCGATTGGGTCTACGGCGTGGACGTGGAGAATCTGGAGAGCGTATGCTTCGCACTGCTCAAGGAAAAGGGCCTGACACTGGCGGCGGCAGAGTCCTGCACGGGCGGGCTGATTGCCAAGCGCATCACCGACCTGCCCGGTGCGTCGAGCGTGTTTTGCGGCGGCGTGGTGAGCTATACCAATGCGGTCAAATCCGGCGTGCTGGGCGTGGACCGCGCGCTGCTGGAGCAGTTCGGCGCAGTGTCCGAGCCGGTGGCGCGCGCCATGGCGGAAGGCGTGCGGCGGATCACGGGAGCGGACCTCGGCGTATCGGTTACGGGCGTCGCCGGGCCGGGCACGGACGAGCGGGGCAATCCCGTCGGCACGGTGTTCATCGGCCTTGCCACGCCGGATGGCACGCTCTGCCGCGCATTTGCCTTTGGCAAGCGCTCCCGGGCGCGCATCCGCGGCCACGCGGCCAACAGCGCGTTTGACCTGGTGCGCCGCTTCCTGCAGGGCAAACCTCTCTCCGTATAACAGAATGCAAAGAAAGCCGCGTATCGCTGGATACGCGGCTTTCTTTTTTCACTTCTGCTTCTCCAGATAGATCATCAACGCGGCGAGGTCCGCCGGACTGACGCCCGAAATGCGGCCCGCCTGTCCCAGTGAACGCGGCCGGATCGCGGAGAGCTTTTCCCGTGCCTCCAGCCGCAGCCCGTCGATGGCGGCGTAGTCGATCTCCTCCGGCAGGGTGCGGCGCTCCAGCCGGGCGAAGTCCGCCACCTCGGCTTTCTGCCGTCTGATATACCCCTCGTACTTCACGGCGATCTCCACGCTCTCGGCCAGGGCGGCAGGGAACGCCGCGCAGCCGGGGTCGAAGGGCCGCAGGTCGTCATAGTGCAGCTGCGGGCGGCGCAGCAGCGCCAAAAGCGAGCTGCCGTCGTGCACCTGCGCCGTACCGCGCGCATCCAGCAGCGCGTTGAGCTCCTCCGACGCGCTCACCCCCGTATGCTCCAGCCGCCGTCTCTCCCGGCGGACCGCTTCGTATTTTTCCTCCACCTGCGCAAGCTGTTCCTCCGAAACCAGCCCAATACGACGTCCGACGGGGGCAAGGCGTTCGTCAGCATTGTCCTGGCGCAGCACGAGGCGGTATTCGCTGCGGGAGGTCATCATGCGGTACGGCTCGTTCGTACCCTTGGTTACGAGATCGTCGATCAGCGTGCCGATATACGACTGCTCCCGTCCGAGGATCAGCGGCTCCTCGCCCCGGAGCTTGCGCGCGGCGTTCACGCCCGCCACGAAGCCCTGCACCGCCGCCTCCTCATAGCCGGACGAGCCGTTGAACTGCCCCGCGCCGTACAGCCCGGCAATCGCCTTGAGCTCCAGCGTGGGTTTGAGCGCGGTCGGGTCGATACAGTCGTACTCGATGGCGTAGGCCGCGCGGGTCATCTCCGCGTGCTCCAATCCGGGGATCGTGCGCAGCGCGGCAAGCTGCACCTGCTCCGGCATGGAGGAGGAAAAGCCCTGCACGTAAAGCTCCTCCGTGTCCAGCCCCATCGGCTCAATAAAGAGCTGGTGGCGCAGCTTCTCCGGAAATCGGACCAGCTTCGTTTCGATCGACGGACAGTACCGCGGCCCGACGCCCTCGATCACGCCGGAATAAAGCGGGCTGCGGTCGAGGTTTTCCCGCAGGATGCGGTGGGTTTCCTCGTTGGTATAGGTCAGATAGCACACCGCGCGGTTTTCCGGCGCGGCAGCCGTGGAAAAGGAAAACGGGATCGGCGTCTCGTCGCCGTCCTGACGCTCCATCTTGGAGAAATCCACGCTGCGGGCGTTGATGCGCGGCGGCGTGCCGGTTTTAAACCGCCGCAGCGGCAGCCCCAGCTCGCGCAGCACGGCGGCAAGCGGCACGGAGGCGTGCATCCCGTCCGGCCCGCTGTCCTGCACGCATTCACCCACGACGGTGCGCCCGGCGAGGTAGGTCCCCGAACAGAGGATCACCGCCTTCGCCTCATAGACCCCGCCGGTGGCGGAGACCACGGCGCGCACCACGCCGTCGGCCACGCGCAGATCCACGATCTCCGCCTGGCGCACGCTGAGGTTTTCCTGCTTCTCCAGCGTGTGCTTCATCACGGCCTGGTAGCGCCGACGGTCGGCCTGCGCGCGCAGCGACCACACCGCCGGTCCCTTTCCCCGGTTGAGCAGACGGTACTGGATGCAGGCGGCATCCGCCGCCTTTGCCATTTCGCCGCCAAGCGCGTCCAGCTCGCGCACCAGATGGCCCTTGCCCGTGCCGCCCACGGCGGGGTTACAGGGCATATTGCCCACGGCGTCGAGGTTGATGGTGAAGCAGACGGTCTTCATCCCCAGGCGCGCAGCGGCAAGCGCCGCCTCGATCCCGGCGTGGCCTGCGCCGATCACGGCAACGTCAAAGCTGCCGGCAGGGTATTCTTGCATCCCGTCATCCCTCCTTGTCATTCAGCGACTCTGATTGTAGCATATCGCCGCCGCAGGAACAAGTGCATTCTTTGCGCCCGGCGCCTTTCGCACTGCGCCCGCCGTCCGGCGGCAAAGCGGCGTGCCGGGCCTCTGCTCGCGCGTTTTTCCGCACGGGAGGGCGTCCTGCCGCTCCATTCTCAGGATCTGTCCTTTGCTTTTTCGTCTCTCAGGCGTTAAAATAGCGTCGAAAGGGGGATTCGTTCCATGGATCAAAAGGCAATCGGCGCTTTTCTTTCCGCCTGCCGGAAGGAAAAGGGCTGGACGCAAGCGCAGCTGGCAGAACAACTGGGGGTTACGGACAAGTCGATTTCCCGTTGGGAAAACGGCGTAACGATGCCGGACCTTTCCCTGTACGAGCCGCTTTGTAAAACGCTGGGCATCCAGATTTCGGAATTGCTGTATGCCCGGAAAATACCGGCCGAGGAACTGGCCAGATTCGGAGAGCAATCTGCTATGAGTCTTTTTAAAACCAAATCGCAGCTGATGACGTTTCGGATTTTTACCGAAATCCTGTTTACGGTCGGAATGCTGACCGCGATCACCACGGCGCATTTTCTGACCACGTACAGCGCCCCCTGGTTTTTGTGCGTGCTGTGCGGATGGTTCACCGCGGCTTTCGCGCTGTTCCTGCGCGCAAAGCTGACCAAGGCGGGGATGGGGCCGGATCGCCCGGGCGACCCGGCGCTTGCTGACGGCACGAAACCGGGCGTCTGACGAAACCGGGCGGCGTTTTTCACGCCGCCCGGTTTTTTGAGCCGGTCCTTGCCCGGTCCCGTTTTTTCCTGCAAAGCCGCCGTTTTTTTCTTGCCTTTTTTCGCCGGTTGTGATAAGCTTTTACGGCTAATGCAGAACAAAGGACAGGAGAACGACCATGGCAATACTGGAATACGACAACTATAAGCAAAAGCTGCGCGCAATGGACGACACCTTCGACAATCTTTTCAAGGCGCTGGAGATTGAATCCGCGCGCCACGAGATCCTGCGTCTGGAGGCCGAGGCCAGCGAAGAGGGCTTTTGGAACGATCTGGAGCGCTCGCAGAAAAACCAGACGCGGCTCAAGCAGCTGCAGGTCAAGGTCAGCCGCTACGAAAAGCTCGTCTCCGAGCGGGACGATCTGCTGGCGCTGATCGAGATGGGCAGCGAAATGGACGACGACAGCCTCCTGCCGGAGCTGCAGGAGGGTTATGCCGCGCTGGAGAAGAAGATGGAAGAGGTGCGGCTGACGACGCTTCTCTCCGGCGAGTACGACGCCTGCAACGCCATTTTGACCTTCCACGCCGGGGCCGGCGGCACCGAGGCACAGGACTGGGCCGCCATGCTCTACCGTATGTATATGCAGTGGGCGAACAAGCACGGCTTCAGTTTTGAGATGATGGACTATCTCGACGGCGACGAGGCGGGTCTGAAAAGCGCGACCGTGATGATCAAGGGGGAAAACGCCTACGGCTACCTCAAGGGCGAGCACGGCGTGCACCGTCTCGTGCGCGTGTCGCCGTTCGATGCGAACGCCCGCCGGCAGACCTCCTTCGCCGCGCTGGAGGTCATGCCTGAGCTGCCCAACGACATTGAGGTCGAGATCCGCCCCGAGGATATCGAGATGCAGGTCTACCGTTCCAGCGGCGCAGGCGGCCAGCACGTGAACAAGACCTCCTCCGCCGTGCGTCTGATCCACCTCCCCACCGGGATCGTTACCGCCTGTCAGACGCAGCGCAGCCAGTTCCAGAACCGCGACTACGCCATGCAGATGCTCAAATCCAAGCTGATGGAGCTCAAGATCCAGCAGCACGCGGAGAAAATTTCCGACATCAAGGGCGTGCAGCTCAAGATCGAGTGGGGCAGCCAGATCCGCTCTTACGTCTTCATGCCCTATCAGCTCGTCAAGGACACCCGGACCGAGTATGAAACGGGCAATATCCAGGCCGTGATGGACGGCGATCTGGACGGTTTCATCAACGCCTATCTCACCAAGTCCGCCAGCGGCGAGCTGAAAAAATAACCGATCCTGATTCGTGGCGCTCCTGCCGGGCGGCGGAGCGCCGCCATTTTGTCAAAGGAAGAAAACAAATGAAAGAGAATCCCTCCGTTCAGGAAAACAAGATGGGCGTGCTGCCCGTGGGTCGGCTTCTGGCCTCCATGGCGATCCCCATGATGTTTTCGATGCTGCTCCAGGCGCTCTACAACGTGGTGGACAGCTACTTCGTCTCACGCATCTCACAGGATGCGTTCAACGCGCTCTCCCTCTCGTTCCCGCTCCAATCGCTGATGATCGCGCTGGCGTCGGGTACGGGGCTGGGCGTAAACACGCTGATCGCCCGCTCGCTTGGCGAAAAGCGGCGGGACGTCGCCGACCGCACGGCCAATACGGCGGTCGTGCTGTTTTTGCTGTGCTCGGCGCTGTTTGCTTTTATCGGCTTTTTCCTCTCCGGGCCGTTTTTCCGCGCCCAGACGGACGTGCCCGCCATCGTTGAGGCCGGCACGACCTACTGCACGATCTGCCTGGGCTTCTCGTTCGGCATCTTTTATCAGTTCTGCTTTGAACGCTTTCTGCAGGCCACGGGGCGCACGATGCTCTCCATGATTACGCAGGTTACGGGCGCGCTGATCAACATCGCACTCGACCCGATCCTGATCTTCGGCCTGTTCGGCCTGCCCGCCATGGGCGTGCGCGGCGCGGCAATCGCCACGGTGCTCGGTCAGATCGTCTCGGCCGTTCTGGGTCTGCTGATCAACCTGCGCTGCAACCCGGAGATCCACCTTCACCCTGCGCAGATGCGCCTGCACGGCGATGTGGCGGCGAGTGTGTACCGCATCGGCTTCCCCTCCATTTTGATGCAGTCCGTCGGCTCGCTGCTGGTATTCGGCCTCAACCAGATCCTGCTCACGTTCTCCACCGTTGCTACGGCGGTATACGGCGCGTATTTCAAGCTGCAAAGCTTCATTTTCATGCCGGTCTTCGGCTTGAACAACGGCATGGTGCCCATCATCTCGTACAACTACGGCGCGCGGCGTCCCGACCGTGTCCGCCGCACGATCCGCCTGTCCGTCTGCACAGCGGTGGGGATCATGGCGGTCGGCGTGGCGCTGTTCGAGTTGTTTCCCGCACAGCTTCTGCGCATTTTCGACGCGGATGCCGCCATGCTGCGCGACGGGGTGCCTGCCTTCCGCATCATTGCCACAAGCTATCTGTTCGCAGGCTTCTGCATCATCGCCGGCTCGGTATTTCAGGCAATCGGCAACCCGTTCCACTCGCTGATCGTATCGGTATGCCGCCAGATGGTGGTGCTGCTGCCGGCGGCATACCTGCTGTCGCTGACGCGGCGGCTGGAGCTGGTGTGGCTGTCCTATCCGATCGCGGAGATCTTTTCGCTGGCGCTATCGATCTTCTTCCTGCGCCATACGCTCAAAACGATGCACGAGCAGCTGGAGAGCAAAAGCGAATAAATCATCAAGCGAAAAAAGGACCCCGCCCTGAGGGAGGCGCTTCGTAAGGAAGTGTCTCCGTCGGGTTTTTGAAAGTAATGCGTCAGGGCTTTTTGCACATTTACTGCGATTGACCTTGCTGAACAGGAATGGTATAATCGGGACAACAAACACGGGTTTATAGGGGCAATTATGATTGAACAAGTATTTGATGAAAATGAACAAAGACAGATTGCAAGGCATATCCTTGAAGGCTTGACAGATTGGTTCGGAATTCCAGAGGCAAGAGAAAACTATATTGAGAAGAGCGCTGGCCAATTATTTTTTGCTGCGATAGAAGACTCTACTCCTATAGGCTTTCTTTATCTGAAAGAAACTGGAAAGGATACCGTAGAGCTGTATGTCATGGGCGTATCAAAGGAGTACCATCGCCATGGTGTTGGGCGGGCTCTGTTTGAAGCAGCAAAAGCCAGCGCATTGAAAAGCGGATATTCCTTTATACAAGTAAAAACTGTTCAGATGGGCAAATATGAGGAATACGATAGAACAAATCAGTTTTACATAAGCATGGGCTTCAAAGAATTTGAGGTTTTTCCCACCCTATGGGACGAATGGAATCCTTGCCAGATTTATGTAATGGCCTTGCGGTGAATTCCTGTTTGCTGAGATACCACGAGGACGAAAAAAAGTCTTCCCCTTGAGGGGAAGGTGGCACGGCGCCAGCCGTGACGGATGAGG
>CAMZIO010000027.1 GCA_947307255.1 uncultured Clostridia bacterium
GAACCCCGGCGAAGTGGTGAACAACTGAAGACAAACGGCCAAAACGCCAAAAATGTAAGGGAGAAGACCGGCTATGCCGGTCTTCTCCCTTTTTTCAATAACGGGAACGCCCGCCGTACCTTACAGACCGTCCGGCTTGTACACGCCGAAGCCCTCGCCCAGGACCTCGCGCGCGTCGCACATGATCAAAAAGGCGTTGGGGTCGATCTCCTTGATCAGCCGCTTCACGCCCACGATCTCCCGCCGGCGCACGGCGCACAGCAGGATCGGACGGTCGGTATTCGTATAGGCGCCGGTGGCGCTGAGCTTCGTTACGCCGATCTGATTATCCAGAAGCTGCCGGGTGATCTCGTCCACCTTTGCGCTGATGATGTAGGCTACCTTCGCCGCGTTGCCGCCGTAGATCAGCATATCCATCACCGTGGTGGCAATGTAGAGCGCCACGCCGCCGTAGAGCGCGTTGATCAGGCTGTGGAACACCGCGGCGTAGGAGATAATGACCGCCAGGTCGATGAGCATACAGATGCGGCCGACGGACAGGTGCTCAAACCGGGACTTGAGCAGGAACGACATCAGCTCCGAGCCGCCGGTGGTCGTTTCCTCGCGGAACAGGATGCCGCAGCCCGCGCCCAGCAGTACCCCGCCGTACAGACAGGCGAGCAGCGGATCGATCGGGCGGAAGGTGATCAGCGCGTTGAGAATGTCGATCATCGCGGAGGAGACCGCCATCGTGTAGAGCGATTTGAACAGGAAGGAAAACCCGTAACGCCGGAAGCCGATGAGAAACAGCGGCAGGTTCAGCACAATGATCATCACGCCGATGGGCAGCGACGGCAGGAAGAAGTTGATGATCTGCGCAATACCGGTGAAGCCGCCGCAGGTAAAGGCGTTGGGCGCGAGGAACCAGTCGAACGCCAGCGCGTAACCCAGACAGCCAAGCGTGATCACCGCATAGGACTTTACTTTGTCCCATACGGCCCGTTTGTCAAGTCGTCTCATAGCGTATCACTCCTCCAGAAATGAAATCTGCTTGTCGTCGCTGTCTTCCGCTTTCAAAATTGCGCCGGATGCGGGGATCGAGCGCGCCCGATAGCGCGCAAAGCCGGTGATGCCGGTCTCCTCCGCCAGGCAGGCGTAGTCAAGCGTTTTCCCCTTCTTGAGCGTCATCACGTTCACGCCCTGCGTCGCGCGCGTCGCCTTGACGGATAGCAGCGCGGTGTTGACGACCAGCACGCGCGAATCCGTCGCGTAGAGAGCGATCTCCCGGTCCTCCGTCAGACGCAGGATCGAGCGCAGCGGCGATTTGTCGGAATACGCGCCGGTGAGACGGCGGCGGTTGGACGTGGTCTGATACGCGGCAAGCTCCACCTTGGCGGCCTTGCCGTTTTCGAAGAAGAACAGCAGATACCCCCGGTAGTCGCCGGGCAGCACCATGTAAATCACGTTTTCACCCTGCTCCATGCCGAGCTTCGCCGGCAGGTAGTCGCCCAGCACCGACGCCTTGGCGTCGTCAAACTCGCCCAGGCGCGTTTTGTAAACCTGCGCGCGGTCGGTGAAGAACATGATCTCGGCGTTGCTGGTGGTTTCAAACGACTGGCGCAGCACGTCGTTTTCCTTGAACTTCTGCTCGCCGCTCATCCGCAGCGATTGCGGGGTGATTTTTTTGAAGTAGCCATCGCGGGAGAGAAATACCGTTACGGGGTACTGCGTCTCCGGCTCCTCCTCCGGCTCGGCGGCGCGCTCGAAGTCGTAGACGATGCCGGTCTTGCGCTCCTGCGCGTACTTTTTGCGCACTTCGCTCAGCTCGTCGACGATCAGCTTCTTCACGCGCGAGGGACGCGAGAGGATATCCTCCAGATCCTCGATCTCGCTTTGCAGGGCTTCCGTTTCCTCCAGCCGCTTGAGAATGTATTCGCGGTTGATGTTGCGCAGCTTGATCTCCGCGACGTACTCCGCCTGGATCTGGTCGATGCCGAAGCCGATCATCAGGTTGGGCACCACGTCCGCCTCCGTCTCGGTCTCACGGATGATCCGGATGGCCTTGTCGATGTCCAGCAGGATGCGCTTGAGACCCTTGAGCAGATGCAGCTTATCTCTGCGCTTGCCGAGGACGAAGTAGATGCGCCGCTTGACGCTCTCCGTGCGCCAGGCGCACCATTCGTCGAGCAGCTCGCGCACGCCCATCACCCGCGGCATACCGGCGATGAGGACGTTGAAGTTGCAGGACATCGTGTCCATCAGCGTGGTGGAGCGGAAGAGCTTGCTCATCAGCTTTTCCGGGTCCGTGCCGCGTTTGAGGTCGATCGTCAGCTTCAGACCGCTCAGATCCGTCTCGTCGCGCATATCGCTGATCTCTTTGACCTTGCCCGCCTTGATAAGCTCGGAAACCTTGTCCATAATGGCTTCCGTGGTCGTGGTGTAGGGAATTTCGTAAATCTCGATCAGATTCTCCGACTTGACGTAGCGCCAGCGTGCGCGCACGCGGACGCCGCCGCGCCCGGTGCGGTAGATCTCCTCGATCGCAATGGGGTCGTAGATCACCTCGCCCCCGGTGGGGAAGTCCGGCGCGAGCAGCGTTTCCGAGAGCACGCAGTCCGGATTCTTGAGGAAGGCGATCGTCGTGTCGCACACCTCGCCGAGGTTGAAGCCGCACAGCTGCGACGCCATGCCCACCGCGATGCCCTGGTTGGCGGAGACGAGGATGTTGGGGAAGGTGGTGGGCAGAAGCGCCGGTTCCTTCATGGAGTTATCGTAGTTGTCCACGAAGTCCACGGTGTCGTTGTCAATGTCGCGGAAAAGCTCCGCGCAGATGGGGGCAAGCTTCGCCTCCGTATAGCGGCTGGCCGCGCACGCCATATCGCGCGAGTAGACCTTGCCGAAGTTGCCCTTCGAATCGACGAACGGGTGCAGCAGCGCGCCGTAGCCCTTGGAAAGACGCACCATCGTGTCGTAGATCGCGGCGTCGCCGTGGGGGTTTAAGCGCATGGTCTGGCCGACGATGTTGGCGCTTTTCGTGCGCGCGCCGTTCAGCAGCCCCATCTTATACATCGTATAGAGCAGCTTGCGGTGCGAGGGCTTGAACCCGTCGATCTCCGGGATCGCGCGCGAGACGATCACCGACATCGCATAGGGCATATAGTTGATCTCCAGCGTCCGGGTGATCGGCTGGCTGACCACGTCGGCGCGCAGCCCGAGGACGTTGGGATTGTCGTGATTGTGCCGGAGCTCCTCCGGTTGCTTTTTCTTTGCCATGGGAAAAGTCCTACCTTATCGTAATTGTGGGACGGGGAGCCGTCAGCTCACGTCGATCATTTCCAGATACTTATAGCCGTTTTCGGCAATATGATCCTTGCGGCCCTGTAAATTGTCGCCCAGCAGCAGGTCAAAGGCGGCGGCAGTTTCCTCCGCGGCTTCGGGCATGACCTGGATCAGGCGGCGGGTTTCGGGGTTCATCGTCGTCAGCCACATCATTTCCGGGTCGTTTTCACCCAGTCCCTTGGAGCGCTCGACCTTGACCTTTTTCCCCTCCAGCGATTTGACGACGTCGTTTTTCTCCTTGTCGGTATAGGCAAACCAGGTCTTATCGCCACAGGTGATTTCAAACAGCGGCGTCTCCGCGATATAGACGCAGCCCTCGCGGATCAGTGTGGGACACAGGCGGTAGATCATCGTCAAAATCAGCGTGCGGATCTGATAGCCGTCCACGTCGGCGTCGGTGCAGATGACGATCTTGCTCCAGCGCAGATTGGAAAGGTCAAAGGCGTTGAGGTCCTTGCTGTATTTGCCGGACACCTCCACGCCGCAGCCGAGCACCTTCAGAAGGTCGGTGATGATCTCGCTTTTAAAGATGCGCGGGTAATCCGCCTTGAGGCAGTTGAGGATCTTGCCGCGCACGGGCATGATGCCCTGGAACTCCGCATCGCGCGAGAGCTTGACGCTGCCGAGCGCGCTGTCGCCCTCGACGATGTAGATCTCGCGGCGGGAAACGTCCCGCGTGCGACAGTCCACGAACTTCTGCACGCGGTTGGAGATGTCAATGCTGCCGGAGAGCTTTTTCTTGATGTTCAACCGCTGCTTTTCCGCGCTTTCGCGGCTGCGCTTGTTGATGAGCACCTGCTCGGCGATGCGATCCGCGTCCACGCGGTTTTCAATGAAATAGACCTCCAGCCGGCTTTTGAGAAATTCCGTCATCGCGTCCTGTACGAATTTGTTCGTGATGGCCTTTTTGGTCTGGTTTTCATAGCTGGTCTGCGTGGAGAAGTTGTTGGATACGAGAATCAGGCAATCCTCCACGTCCTGCCAGGTGATGCGCGATTCGCTCTTTTGGTATTTGTTGCCGTTGCGAAGGTACGTGTCGAGCGCCGAGACGAAGGCGCTGCGCGTCGCTTTTTCGGGGCTGCCGCCGTGCTCGAGCCAACTGGAGTTGTGATAGTGCTCGATCAGCTGCACCTTGTTGGAAAAGCAGCATGCGCAGGAGAGCTTGACCTTGTACTCGCTCTTGTCCGCGCGGTCGCGTCCGCGTCGCTCCGTTTCCCAGAAGACGGGTGCGGTCAGCGCACCGTCGCCGGCGATCTCGCTGACATAGTCCATGATGCCGTTTTCATACAGGAACTCCTGCGTGGTGAATTTACCGGCGGAAACCTCGTTGCGGAAGCGGAAGGTAACGCCCGCGTTGACCACGGCCTGGCGCTTGAGCGTATCGGTGAAATACTCCTCCGGGATGTTGATGTCGGTGAACACGTCCAGATCGGGCAGCCAGCGGGTCAGCGTGCCGGTGCGTCTGCCGCGGTCCGTCGGTTCGATTTTCAGCTCCTGCCCCTTCCGGCCCTGAACCTCGCCGCGTTCAAAGTGCAGGGAATACTTGTTCCCGTCGCGCCAGACCGTTACGTCCATATAGCGCGAGGAATACTGCGTCGCGCAGGAGCCAAGGCCGTTGAGACCGAGGGAGTATTCGTAGTTGTCGCCCTCGACGTTGTTATACTTGCCGCCGGCGTACAGCTCGCAGAACACCAGCTCCCAGTTGTAGCGCTTTTCCTTGGGGTTGTAGTCCAGCGGACAGCCGCGGCCGTTGTCCTCCACCTCCACGCTGTGGTCGAGGTAGCGCGTAACGGTGATCAGCTTGCCGTGCCCCTCGCGCGCTTCGTCGATGGAGTTGGATAGGATCTCAAATACGGCGTGCTCGCAGCCCTCCAGCCCGTCCGAGCCGAAAATCACCCCCGGACGCTTGCGCACGCGGTCCGCGCCCTTGAGGGAGGAGATGCTTTCGTTGCCGTAATCGCGTTTTTTCGTTTCCGCCATGTTTTTCTCCATTTGGTCTAAAAAGGTAATGATACAATGTCTGGTATATTATAGGCGCTTTTTCCCACAATGGCAAGTGGTTCCGTCGGAAAAATGAAAATATGCCGCCGGTACGTCAAATGAAATGCTTGACGGGAAAAAGTTCGCTGCCGCCGCAAGACATAACAACGCGGTTAACCGAAAAAAGCGAGAAAAACCGGAGTTATTCACAGAATCCACAGCTTTATCCACAACGTTATGTCAACGCAATAATGGCGAAAATGTTCCGCTTTTTCAAAAAATGCGTTATGGCCGTCTGCGGCCGCCCGGGGGGAGGCGTTTGGTGAAAATGCACGGACGGCGTACGCCGCCCGTGGCGAAAAATGGAAAAACGGAGGGCTGCAGCGCAGCCCTCCGTGCCAATTCAACTTGCAGATAATTGCAGGATCACGCCGTATACGACGCTTGCCAGCGTGCCGAAAACGATGACCGGCCCGGCGACGAGGAACATCTTGGCCGCCATGCCGGTAACGAAGCCCTCGCTTTTAAAGTCGATGGCGGGGGAGACGACGGCGTTGGCGAAGCCCGTGATCGGCACGAGCGTGCCCGCCCCGGCAAAGCGGGCGAGCCGCTGGTAGCCGCCAAGCCCTGTGGCGAGCGCGGAGAGAAAGATCAGCGTAACCGCCGTCGCCGTACCGGCGTCGGTCGGATCAAGCCCCTGACGCAGATATCCGTTTTGTATGAGTTGTCCCAGAGAACAGATCGCCCCGCCGACGAGGAAGGCGAGGGCGGTATTCTTGACGACGGGGGATTTGGGCGCCATCTTTTTCACGTACCGCTGATACTCCTGCGGCGTCATATCCATACGCATCACTCCTTTTTGCGCAGTATGCCCCGCCGAGGCAAAAATATGCCGCCCCCTTGCGCGGAGGCGGAAAAGCGGGTACAATAGAGGGCGCGAAGGGAGGGGACGCGATGAAAGAAAAACGCAAGCTGGGCCTGTATCTGCACGTCCCTTTCTGCAAGAGCAAGTGTATTTACTGCGATTTCTATTCGCTTGCCCGCAGCGAGGAGCGGATGGACGCCTATACGGCGGCGCTGCGCACGCAGCTGCGCGCATTCGCGCCCCGGGCGGCGGGCTATACGGCGGATACGGTTTACTTCGGCGGCGGGACGCCGAGCTATCTCGGCGCTGCGCGCCTGGCCGGAGTGCTGGAGGAGGTCTGCGCGGATTACGACGTTGCGCCGGATGCAGAGATCACGCTGGAGGCGAATCCGGAAAGCGCCCGCTCGGTTGACGCGCTGCGCACGCTGCGTGCGGCGGGCTTTAACCGCATCTCGCTGGGGATGCAGTCGGCAGACGACCGGGAGTTGCGCGCCATCGGGCGAATCCACACGGCGCGGCAGACGGAGCAGGCCGTGGACTGCGCGCGCCGGGCGGGCTTTGCCAACCTCAGCCTCGATTTGATTTACGGGCTGCCCGCCCAGACGGCCGCGCGCTGGCGGGATAATCTTGCCGCCGCCGTTGCCCTTGACCCGGAGCATCTTTCCTGCTACGGGCTGAAGGTGGAGCCGGGGACGCCCCTTTACGAGCGGCGCGCGGACGCGCAGCTTCCGGACGACGAGATGCAGGCGCAGGCCTATCTGGAGGCGGTGGAGACGCTTGCGCGCCACGGCTACGCGCAGTACGAAATCTCGAACTTCGCCAGGCCGGGGCGGGAATCGCGCCACAACCTCAAGTACTGGACGCTGGGCGAGTATTTGGGCTTCGGCCCGGGGGCGCATTCGGATTTCGGCGGGCGCCGCTTCGCCTTTGCGCGGGACCTGGAGGCGTACCTTGCCGGCGATATCGGCCGCAGCGAGGACAACGAGATCCCGCCGCGCGAACGGGCGGCGGAGTATTTGATGCTGGGGCTGCGCACGGCGAACGGCGTTTGCGCGCGCGAGTGCGCGCTGCCGTTTGCCGCAGCGGAGGCGGAGCTGCGCGTGTGCGCATCCCACGGGCTGGCGGTGCGGAATGGGGAGCGCTGGCGGCTCACCCCGCAGGGGTTTCTGCTTTCCAACGCGATCATCGTGCGCGTGCTGGAGGCAATGGCGCTGTAAGCGCGCCGATTCCAAAGAAAGAAGGAGAACGACGATGAAGCTTTTTGACCGTTTTGCAAAGCGCGACATCCAGACCGAGCTCTTGCGCTTCCATCAGACGCCGGGCGCGCTGCTGCTGGACGTGCGCAGCCCGGAGGAGTACGCGCAGGGGCACATCCCCGGCAGTGTGAATCTGCCGCTGGCGGCGATCGCCGATGCGCGCGAGCGTATTCCGAACAAGGATACGCCGCTGTTCGTCTATTGTCTCAGCGGCGCTCGCAGCCGGGCGGCGGCGTCCGCGCTGGCGAGCATGGGCTTTACCGGCGTGGTGGATATGGGCGGAATGGCCGCCTATCGCGGCGCGGTGGAGCGCTGAGCGGGGCGGAAAACGAGAAATCCCCCGGCGCTGCCGCCGGGGGATTTTGCCGTTTTATAGACGCCCGTAGATGCGGGTCATCCCGCGGATTTTTGCGGCAAGCGCATCGTCCGCCTCGCCGGGCAGCATACGCCACGTCCAGTTGCCGCTGCCCACGCCGGGCGTATTCATGCGGTGTCCCACGCCCAGGCCCAGGTAGTCCTGCATTTGTGCGACGAACAGCCGCGCCACCGAGCTCATGCCGCCGCGAATAACGCCCTCGTTGAAGCCCTCGGCGTCGTTGAGTCCCAGATACCGTGCGGCGAACGCAACCTCCGCTTCGGCGCCCTCCCTGCGCCAGAGCGCAAGCGGGGCGTTGTCGTGCGTGCCGGTATAGCAAACGCAGTTTTCCGGATAGTTGTGGGGGAGATAGGAGCTCACGGCGCGCGGATCAAAGGCAAACTCCAGCACCTTCATGCCGGGCAGGCCCGCCTCCGCCAACAGCGCGCTGACCGCCGGCGAGGGCTCGCCCAGATCCTCCGCGATGAAGGACAGGTCGGGGAACCACCCGGTCAGTACGCCGACGAGCGCCATGCCGGGGCCTTTGACCCAACGGCCGTTTCTGGCGGTCGTCTCGCCGTAGGGCACGGCCCAATAGCTCTCAAAGCCGCGGAAATGGTCGATGCGGATCACGTCGTAGAGCTTTTTTGCGCCGTCCACGCGGCGGATCCACCAGGCAAAGCCGTCTTGCTGCATCACGTCGTAGCGATAGAGCGGGTTGCCCCAGAGCTGCCCGTCCGCGCTGAAATAGTCCGGCGGCACGCCGGCAACTTCGGTGGGTACGGCGTGCTCATCGAGCTGGAACAGCTCCGGCGAGGCCCACACGTCGGCGGAATCCATGGAGACGTAGATCGGCAGATCCCCGATGATACGGATGCCCAGGGCGTTGACGTATTCCTTGAGCGCGTGCCATTGGGTGTAGAACAGATACTGGATATAGGTGAACAGCGCGACGTCCTCCGAGAGCGTTTCCCGGCAGGCTGCGACGGCATCGGGACGGTGCAGCCGGACGTCCTCATCGGGCCAGCGCGTCCACGCCTGCATACCGAAGTGCCGCTTGAGCGCCATGAAGAGGGCGTAATCCGGCAGCCAGTGCGCGTTTTCCCGCTCAAAGGCCGCGATCTGCTCCGCATCGCGCGCCCGGCCGCGCCGGCAGGCGGTTTCCAGCAGCGCAAACCGGCCCGCATAGACCTTGCCGTAATCCACGTGCCGCGCATCCGCGCCCCAGTCGTGGGCGCGTACTTCGTCCTCCGTCAGAAGACCGTCTGCAACGAGCTGATCCAGATCAATCAAATAGGGGTTGCCGGCGAAGGTGGAAAAGCTCTGGTAAGGGGAGTCGCCGTACCCGGTCGGGCCGAGGGGCAGCAGCTGCCAGTAACGCTGACCGGCGGCGTGCAGGAAATCGGCAAAGTCGTATGCCGCGCGGCCAAGGGTGCCGATTCCGTGGGGCGAGGGAAGTGAGGAGATCGGCAGCAGGATACCGCCGGAACGATTCATAGTCATCACGCTCCGTTTTGTGATTTGCTGCAAAAGGGCGGCGGGCGCGGAAGCAGGGGGAACGACTCCCCGCAACTCCTGCGCGCAGACCCGCAGGACGGTTGCTATTGCTTGAAATTGTAGCAATATCCGCCGACGCTGTCAATTCTTTTTCCGCCGGACGCCGCGCCGTGCGCGCGGCAAAAGAATGCGGCGCGGGAGAGAAAAAGCTTGACACCGGCGCTTCGGATACATAGAATAGGCACAGTGAGAATAATGTGATCCGGTAGGTAAGGCTACCACAAGGATACGGGCTGCTGCCGCGGAGTAGTGGAGACACTATGAGAGGGTTTGAGCAGGTAACATCGAAACCAAGGTGTTATCTAATGCAGCTTCACTGCCTTGTGAAGCTAAAGCTTGAACGGTTTTCCCAACGCGCGCTGCGCGCTGAAAGTCCCCTTCTTTGCCGGATCGTCAAAGAGGCGGGGCGTTTTTTATATTCGGAAAGGAGGAAAAGAGGATGGTGGATTTTGAAGAAAAACGGGATACCCTGCTGGAGACGATCGAGGAGATGCTGCGGCAAAAGCAATACGCCTCGCTGCGCAGCACACTGAACGATCTGGAGCCGGCGGATATCGCCTCCCTTTTTGAAGACCTGCCCGAAGAAGCGCTGCCGCTGCTGTTTCGGATCCTGCCCAAGGAGCCGGCGGCGGAGGTATTCGTCGAACTGGAGCCGGAGCAGCAGGAAATGCTGATCCGCGGCTTTTCCAACACCGAGCTCAAAGAGGTGCTCGATGAGCTGTATCTGGACGATGCGGTCGACATCGTGGAGGAAATGCCGGCCAACGTGGTCAAGCGCATCTTGAAGCACGCCGACCCCGAAACGCGCAAGCAGATCAACGAGATCCTCAAGTATCCGGAGGATTCCGCCGGTTCGCTGATGACCACGGAGATTCTGGATCTCAAGCGCACGATGACCGTGGCGGACGCATTCAAGCGCATCCGCCGCACCGCCGCGGACATGGAGACGATCAGCGTCTGCTACGTTACCGACGAGCAGCGGCATCTGCTCGGCGTCGTTACAATCCGGACCCTCCTGCTGGCGGAAGAGGAGGACGTGGTCGGGGATCTGATGGACCCGAACGTGATTTCGGTCAACACGCTGGACGACCGCGAAGAAGTGGCCCAGATGTTCAGCAAGTACGACTTCCTGGTCATGCCCGTGGTGGACGCGGAAGGGCGTCTGGTCGGCATCGTCACGGTCGACGACGCCATCGACGTCATGGAAGAAGAGGCCACGGAGGATATCGAAAAGATGGCGGCTATGCTGCCGTCCGACAAGCCGTATCTCAAGACCGGGATCTTCGAGACGTGGAAGGCGCGCATCCCGTGGCTGCTGCTGCTGATGGTGTCCGCCACCTTTACGGGGCAGATCATCGCGGGCTTTGAAAACGCTCTTGCCGCCACCGCGATTCTCACGGCCTATATCCCCATGCTGATGGACACGGGCGGAAACTGCGGTGGGCAGGCCAGCGTTACGGTGATCCGCGGCATCTCGCTCGACGAGATCGAGTTTTCCGATCTGCCGCGCGTGGTGTGGAAGGAGATCCGCGTGGGCGTGATCTGCGGGGCGACGCTTGCCGCCGCCAATTTTCTCAAGATCATGCTGTTGGACCGCATGGTGTTCCACAACCCGATCAACGCGACGATCGCCTTCGTGATTTGCGCGACCATGCTGCTGACCGTGGTGTGCGCGAAGGTGATCGGCTGCATCCTGCCGCTGCTGGCGAAAAAGATGGGCTTTGACCCTGCGGTGATGTCCTCGCCGTTTATCACCACGCTGGTGGACGCGGTGTCGCTGCTGATTTATTTCCGCTTTGCCTCACTGCTGCTGGGGATATAATTGATAAAAAAGTGAAAAACCTCTTTCTATTTCCCCGCGAGTTGTGCTACAATGAAAAAAAGCGGCCGCGGGAGAGGAACTGAATCGGAACGTCTGCGCCGCGGCGGCAGGCGTTCTTTTTTTGAGAGGAGTTTGAGCCATGGAACAGAAATTACGCGAATACGCCAGGCTGGTCGTTGAAGTCGGCCTGAACATCCGCCCGGGGCAGACGTTGATCATCGCCGCGCCGGTGGAGTGCGCGCACTTTGCGCGCCTTTGCGCCTCCGCGGCCTACGACGTGGGCTGCCGCGAGGTGGTGATGAACTGGAAGGACGACTATCTGGCGCGCGAAAAGTACCTGCGCGCGGCGGACGACGTATTTGACAGTGTGCCGGAGTGGCAGGCGCGCTTCTACAACGACTACGCCGTGCAGGATATCGCCTACCTTGCCATCCACGCCTCCGACCCGGAAACGATGCGCGGGGTCGATCCCGACCGGATGCTGCGCGCGCAGCGCGCGTCCGCCGCGTCGATCAAGACCTTCCGCGAGATGCAGATGAAAAGCGCCTTTCCCTGGTGCATCGCGGCTATCCCCATCCCCAGTTGGGCGAAAAAGGTCTTCCCCGGCGAGCGCGAGGACGTGGCGATGGAAAAGCTCTGGAACGCGATCTTTGAGACGGTGCGGATCGAGGGCGACGGCAAGGCGGTGGAGCGCTGGCGCGCGCATCTGGAATTGCTGGAGCAGCGCAAGAATACGCTCAACGCCCTGCGCTTTAAGAGCCTGCACTATACCAATTCCCTCGGCACCGACCTGACGATCGAGCTGCCGGAGGACCATCTCTGGGCGGCAGGCGGCGGTTACAGCAGCCGCGGGCAGTACTTTGTGGCAAATATGCCTACGGAGGAGATTTTCACCGCCCCGCTGAAAACCGGCATGAACGGCGTGGTCTACGCCGCGCTGCCCCTGGTAAACAACGGCAACATCATCGAAAACTTCCACTTTGTGATCCGCGACGGCAAGATCGTGGAATGCCATGCCGAAAAGGGCGAGGCGTTTTTGAAGGCCGCTATCACGATGGACGAGGGCGCGTCCTACTTTGGCGAAGTGGCGCTGGTACCCTACGACTCCCCGATCTCCAACCAGAATATCCTCTATTACGATACGCTTTTTGACGAAAACGCCCGCTGCCACCTCGCCTTCGGGGAGGCCTATCCGGAGTGCATCGAGGGCGGCGCCGAGATGACGCGGGAGGAACTGAAGGCGCACGGGCTGAACGATTCGATCAACCACGTGGATTTCATGGTGGGCACCGCAGACCTCAAGATCGTCGGCGTTACGCGCGACGGACGCGAGCTGCCCGTGTTTATCGACGGCAATTTTGCCCTGTAACGATACCAGACGACGACTTTGCAAAGTGAGGTGTGCTTATGGATCTGAAGCTATATCCCGGCAAGCTCCGCGGCAGCGTAACGATGCCGCCGAGCAAGAGCCTGCACCACCGCGTGCTGATTGCCTCGGCGCTGTCCGGCAGGATGCCGTATTGTACGAACGATATGGGCGACGACGTGCGCAACACCTGTCTGGGGCTGCAAACCCTGCTGAGCGGAAGCGACGTGCCAATCGACTGCGGCGAGAGCGGCACCACGCTGCGCCTGCTGCTGCCGCTGGCGATGACCATGCGGGACGAGACGTGCTTTTGCGGCACGGAGCGGCTGCTCAGCCGCCCCATGCCCCCCTACGCGGCGATTGCGCAGGAGGGGGATCACATCCGCGTTACCGGCCGCCTGACGGCCGGGGAGTACCGGATTTCCGGACGCCTCCCGTCGCAGTTTATCTCGGGACTGCTCTTTGCCCTGCCGCTGCTGACGGGGGATTCCACGATCGTGCTGACCGAACCGCTGGATTCCCTCGGCTATATCAACATGACGCTGCAGGTGCTTGAGCGCTTCGGCATCGTGGTGGAGGAGGCGGGCTGCGGCTACCGCGTGCCCGGCGGGCAGCGGTACCGGTACGCCGAAATGCCCATTGAGGGCGACTGGTCGGCGGCCAGCAACTTCTTCGTGGCCAACGCGCTTGGCAGTGAAATAACCGTCAACGGCGTGGAGACGCCCTCCGTACAGGCGGACAGCCTCGTCGCCCGGTTGGTGGAAGAGGGGCTGCCGAAGTGGCTGGACGTGGCGGACGTGCCGGACAGCGTGCCGGCGTTGGTGCTGCTTGCGGCGCTCACGCCGGGACATACGACGGTGCTGCACCACGCGGGGCGGTCGCGCATCAAGGAGCTCAACCGCCTGCGCTCGATGAGCAAGGCGCTCAAGCCGCTGGGCGGCACGGTGATGTACACGGGCGAGAGCCTGTTCGTCTTCGGACGCGAAATACTGGCGGGCGGCGAGGTGGACACGCTCTGCGACCATCGCATCGCCATGATGGCGGCCATCGCCGCCACCCGCTCGGCGGACAGCGTGATCATCCACGGCGCAGAGTGCGTGAGCAAATCCTATCCCGCCTTCTGGAACGATCTGCGCACGCTGGGGATGCGGATCGAAGAACTCTGAAGGACGAATGCGGAGGCAGAAAGATGAATTTTAAGAAGATCGAATCCAACGACAAGGTGCTGATTCTTGAAGGCGCACAGGTGCTCGGCGACGTGGAGATCGGTGAGGGTACGTCCTTTTGGTATAACTGCGTATGCCGCGCGGAAAAGCACCCGATCAAGATCGGCAAGCGCTGCAACGTGCAGGACCTTGCCCTGATCCACAACCGCTGCGTCATCGGGGACGACGTCTCCGTGGGACACAGTGCCATCGTTCACGGCGCCACCATCGGGGACCGCGTGATCGTCGGCATGGGCGCGGTGGTGCTTGACGGGGCAAAGATCGGCAACGACTGCATCATCGGCGCGGGCGCGGTGGTTACGGGGAAAATGGACGCGCCGGACGGCTCGATGATCATCGGCGCTCCCGCCCGCGTGACCCGCGAACTGACAGACCGGGAGAAGGCCTATATCCTTGCCAACGGCGAGGAGTACCAGAATAAAAGCAGGGAGTATCGCAAGTTCCTTGCAGAAAACTGAGCGCGGACGTATCGAAGGAGTCAACGGCATGAGGATCCTGGTGATCAACGGCCCGAATCTGAACCTTCTGGGCAGGCGCGAGCCGGATATTTACGGACGGGAGGACTATGCCTCGCTCTGCGAGCATATCCGCGCCCACGCACGGCGCTGCGGCGCCGAGGCGGAGTGCTTCCAGTCCAACCACGAGGGCGCGATCATCGACGCGATCCAGGCGGCGGACGGCGTGTTTGACGGCATCGTGATCAATCCCGCCGCCTACACGCATTATAGCTACGCCATCCGCGACGCGCTCGCGGCCATCCGGACCCCGGCGGTGGAGGTGCATCTGTCCGACCTTCAAAAGCGCGAGGCGTTTCGCCGCCTGTCCGTTACCGCGCCGGCGTGCATCGCGCAGATCTGCGGCCACGGCTTTGCGAGCTACACGATGGCGATCGACCTGCTGACGGGAAAAAACGAATAGACAACCGGCGGAGCGGCGTAAGCCGCTCCGCTCTTTGCCTCGTATTTCGAAAAAATTCTAAATACTGCTTGACAAGCGTGCGGCGGGGTGCTATCATGTAATTAGATAAACTTCTAAATACAAGACGCTGCCCGTGTCCGACGGGCGGCGCTTGCCGGAAGGGAGGGTGCGCAGTGAGCTTCGGGGAAACGATGAAGGCGCTGTCCGACCCGGTGCGGCGGGAGATACTGACGCTGCTCAAGGGCGGCCGCCGCACGGCGGGCGATATCGCCTCGAACTTTGACATGACGGCGGCAACGGTATCCTACCATCTTTCGCAGCTCAAGCGCGCCGGGCTGATCTTCGAGGAGCGCGACAGGAACTTTATCTATTACACTCTCAACGCCTCCGTGCTGGAGGAAGTGCTGCTGTGGCTGCAGAGCCTGAAAGGAGCGGATGAACGTGAAAAAGAATAAGATCGAACTGGTGCTGACCACCGTCATATGCCTGCTGCCGATCCTGGCGGGGCTTGCGGTATACGACCGGCTGCCGGAGATGATACCTTCGCGTTTTGATTTTAACGGTACGGTAACCGGCTATTGCTCCCGTGCGTTTGCAGTGTTCGGCCTTCCGCTGCTTATGGCGGCGCTGAACCTGTTTTTGCGCTTCGCGCTGTCCACGGATCCCAAGAAGGCCAACATGAGCCCGGTGCTGCGCCGCATCAGCTACTGGACCATCCCGGTGCTGTCGGTGCTGATCTACGCGATGATTCTGGGCCGGGCGATGGGCTATGCGTTTAACATGACCACGATCGTCTCTGCGCTGGTGGGCGTGCTGTTCATCGTCATCGGCAACTACCTGCCCAAGACCAAGCAGAGCTACACCATGGGCATCAAGCTGCCCTGGACGCTCAACAGCGAGGAGAACTGGAACCGTACGCACCGGCTGGCGGGCTTTCTGTGGGTGATCTGCGGTGCAGTGATGCTGCTGTGCTCGCTGCTGCACTGCCTGCCGCCATGGCTGCTGCTGGGACTTATTATGCTGATGTCGATTGTGCCGACGGTGTATTCTTACGTTCTTTACCGCAGAGGAATCTGAACAGAGAAGAAAGGAGTAATGTTATGTTAACCACAGAGACGATCTCACTGACGCAGGTGGTTTTCCTTGCCGTCGCGGGCGTGCTGTGCATTTGCCTTCCCGTCGCCGCGGCGATCTACTGGTGCAAGACGCGCCGTGCGCGAATCGCGCCGCTGTTCGTCGGCATGCTGACCTTTATCCTCTTCGCCCAGGTGCTGGAGAGCGCGCTGCACTACGTTTGCCTGCTGTCCAACAACGCCGTCTCCCGCGCGATCGGCGGCAGCACCGTGCTCTATATGCTCTACGGCGCGCTGGCGGCGGGCGTCTTTGAGGAGACCGGACGCTACGTCGCATTCCGCACGCTGCTGCGCCGCTATCCCGAACGGGACGCCGCCGTTACCTATGGTATCGGGCACGGCGGCTGGGAGGCGATCCAGGTCGTCGGCATCAGCTTCGTGCTCTACGCGATGGCCGCGCAGCTTGTGCGCAGCGGCAATCTGGACGCGGTGAACGCGCTGCTTTCAACGGGCAGGGGCGGCGCATCGGTCGACAGCGCGCAGCAGTTGGAGCAGCTGCTCGGCCTGATCCGCGAGGCCACGCCGCTGACCTGCGCCCTGTCTGTGGCAGAGCGCATATTTGCCATGTTGATCCATATCGCCCTGTCGATTTTCGTCTTCGTCGCCGCGCGGGACAAAACGAAGCGTCGGTATTTTCTCCTTGCCATTGTGCTGCATGCCGTCGCGGATGCTCCGGTTGCGCTGGGCCAGCGCGGCGTGCTGCCCGGCTGGGCCGTTGAATTGTGGATCGCGGTCTTTGCCCTGTGGTGCCTGCGCGCGGCGCGCAAACGCTATCTGGAGCTGCTCGACGCCTGACCCATAACCCGCGCCCCAACCTCCTGCTGATGTCTGCGGCGCCGCCCCATTGGGGCGGCGCCGCTTTTTACGCCCGCGGCGGCAAAAACGGTCCGGCCTCGTCGTCGTAGGGCAACTCAAAAAGCACGATCCCCTCGCTGCCGGGGGCGACGGTGTACATCGGATAGAAAAAACGCAGTCCTTCTGCGCTGAGATAAAAATTGCGCGTGTTCAGCGCGCGGCGCAGTGCGGCGCGCCGGTCGGGGTAAAACGCCGCGCCGTGCTCCATCCGCCGCCGCGCCTCTGTGCGCGCACAGTCCAGCAGCCGCTGGCGGCAGCGGCAGTGCCGGGGGAAAAATTCACCGAGCGGCATGGGCAGTACCGCGGAAAGATCCCAGGTGTCGGCCCGGCGGACCGTAACGGGCTGGGAGAAACCGGATTCCTCCCGCATATCGGTATAGAGGCTCAGTACGCCGGCGGAAAAGAAGCTGACCGTATAGTGCAGGGAAACGCGCAGCGGGTTCCACGGTGCGGATCGATCCGCCGTATTGCGGTAGTTTGTCTGCGCCAGGGGAAGGAGCGCCTGCTCGCAATAGCGCACGAAGGCGCGGCAATAGCGGCGATAGTAACGGTTAAAGCGGCGGCTGTGCCGCAAGGGGCCGGGCAGCTGCGGCAGGCAGACGGAGGCGGTCAGCACGGCGACGCCGTCGTACGTCCAGACCTTTTCCGCCTCCAACGCATCGGCAAGACGAAACTCCTCTTTTTCCATAGCGCCCTCCTCCAAATCCTTGTGCACCAGTCTATGCCGGGGCGGTCGGCGCGGTGAATCGAAAAAAACTGACGAAAATATTTGTTTTTCCTTTACTTTTGCTACTTAGTCTGCTAAACTATGAAGCAAGCAGCGGAAAACGGTGTGCTTAATATTAGCTACAGGAGGCGATACTATGGCAGCACCCAGCAAGCGGATGATGAGAAAAGAAAAAAACGAGGATTTTTACAAGGCGATCCTGCTATTGCGGGATGAGGAGGAGTGCTACAGTTTCTTCAGCGACGTGTGCACCCTGACGGAGCTGCGTGCGATCGAGCAGCGCTTTGAGGTCGCAAGACTTCTCAACGACGGCATGGTTTACAGCGAGATCCTGGAGCGCACCGGCGC
>CAMZIO010000028.1 GCA_947307255.1 uncultured Clostridia bacterium
TCCGCCGAGCCGGGCGGGGCGCTGGTGCTGCGCGCGCTGGGCAAGACGCCGCTGATCACGGCGGGGTTGCGCCTGGGCGAGGGCACGGGCGCGGTGGCGGCGATGCCGCTGCTGGAGATGGCGCTGGCCGTGTATCGGGAGTGCTATACCTTTGAAGACGGCGGTATCGAGGCCTATACGCCGCAGGAGGGAAAACCATGATGACGCTGGTGATCGGCGGCGCGGGCAGCGGCAAGAGCGAGTATGCCGAGCGACTGCTGGTAAGCGGGGGCGCGGACGCGCCGCGCTATTATATCGCCACGATGCAGCCCTTTGACGAAGAAGGACGCGCGCGTGTGGTGAAGCACCGCGCCGCGCGCGCGGGCCGTGATTTTACGACGGTCGAGCGGTATACGGATCTCGCTTCGCTGTCGCTGCCTCACGGCGGCGCGGCGCTGCTGGAGTGCGTGGGCAATCTCTGCGCCAACGAGCTGTTTTCCCCGCAGGGCAGCGGGGATGGTGCGGAGCAGGCGATTGTGCGCGGGGTGGAAGCTCTGCGCCGGCAATGCAAGACGCTCGTGATCGTGTCAAACGAGGTGCTCTCCGGCGGCGCGGACTATCTGGGCGAAACGGAACGGTATCTGCGCCTGCTCGGCCGGGTAAACCGTGCGTTGGCGGCGTCCGCGGACAACGTATGCGAGGTGGTCTGCGGCGTGCCGATCTATTATAAAGGAGGGGCGCTGCGATGAAGTGGCTGCTGGAAACGGTGGCGGTAGCGTTTGCCATGTTTTCCGCCATCCCCATGCCCCGGATTGACTGGAAAAGGGAAAATATGCGCTGTGCCCTGGGCGCGTTTCCGCTGGTGGGTGCGGTGATCGGTTTTGCGTGGTGGGGCTGGGCGGCAGCGGTAAGTTATCTTGCGCTGCCCGCGATCCTGCGCGGCGCGGTGCTGTGCGTTCTGCCGGCGCTTTTGACCGGGGGCATTCACCTGGACGGCTATGCCGACGTGTCCGACGCTCTGGCGAGCCACGCTTCCCCGGAGCGCAAGCAGGAGATCCTGCGGGATCCGCATATCGGCGCGTTCGCGGCGATCCGGCTGTGCGTGTACTTTGCGGTCTACTTCGGTCTGTGCTGCGCGGTCGAGCCGACGGCGACGGCGTTGTGGTGCGCGGGAATCGGTTTTACGCTCTCGCGCGCGCTGTCTGCGGCGGCGCTGACCGTGTTTCCACTTGCGGAGGGGTCGAGCCTTGCGCGGACGTTTGCGGACGCGGCAGACAAGAGCCTCGTGCGCGGAGTGGTCGGCGCGGAGGTACTGCTGTGCGCGGTGGCGCTGTGCGGCGTGGGGGGATACGCGGGGTGCGCCGTGGTGTGTGCGGCGGCCATCGTATTTGCCCGCTACGCGCATACCGCAAAGACGCAGTTCGGCGGGATCTCCGGCGATCTGGCCGGATGGTTTTTGCAGAAGGCCGAGCTTTGGATGCTGCTTGCGCTGGTGGCGGTGCAGGCAATGGAGGCGAGGATATGATTTTTATTTTCGGGCCGCTTTGCAGCGGCAAGCGGGCCGCGGCGATGGAGCTGCTGCACTGCACGGCACGGGAGCTTTCCGCCCGCGCGGTGTGGGACGTGCAGGAGCTGGCCGCACAGGCGGGGGATCTGGAACGGCTGGCGGATGAGCTGGCGCAGCGCGACGCCGTGATCGCCACGGAGATTGGCTGCGGCGTGGTGCCCGTGGACGCGCGCGAGCGCGCCGCGCGGGAGGCGGCGGGGCGCCTGAACTGCCTGCTTGCGCAGCGGGCGCAGGCGGTGGTGCGCGTGTTTTGCGGCATCCCCGTGCTGATTCGGGGGGAACTGCCATGAAGGTCTATCTTCTGCGCCACGGCGAGACGGCCTACAACGCCGATTTTCGCTATCAGGGGCAGCGGGACGTCCCACTTTCCCCTGCGGGCGAGTCCGCGCTCCGGCGCGCGGACTTTGCGCCGAAGACGGTTTTCGTCTCAAATCTGCGCCGCACGCACCAGACCGCGCGGCGGCTGTTTCCCGGGGCAAAGCAGATCGTCGTCCCGGCGCTGGCTGAGATGGATCTGGGCGCGTTTGAAGGGCGCAGCTACCGCGACATGGAGGACGATGCGGACTATCGCGCCTGGGTGGACGGCGGCTGCGTCGGCAAGTGTCCGGGCGGCGAGAGCCGCGCGGAATTCTCCGAGCGCGTGTGCGCAGCCTTTGCCGCGCTGGTGGACGAGCGCTGTGCCGACGGTGCGCCGCCGCTGGTCATCGTCGCCCACGGCGGCGTACAGATGGCGGTGATGGAGCGCTTCGCGCTGCCGCCGGAGGAATACTTTTCCTGGAAGGCGCCCTGCGGCGGCGGCTACGTGCTCGCGTGGGAAGCGGCGCTTTGGAAAGGCGAAAAAAAGCTGCGCCTGCTGCGGCGCGTGCAGTATACGAAGGACGCGATGGAATGTTGATCTTATGCGCCGCCGTGGGCGGCTTTTTTCTGGATCTGCTCTTCGGGGACCCCGCGTGGCTGCCCCATCCGGTGGTATGGATGGGAAAGTACATCACCTGGGCGGAGGGGCGGCTGCGTGCGCGCCTGCCGAAAACGCCGGAGGGCGAGCGGCGGGGCGGCGTGATCCTGGCGGTGTCGCTGCCGCTGCTGACACTTTTCATCACACTGGGCGTGTGCCGTCTGGCGCGCGCGATCCATCCGCTCCTGGAGCTTGCGGTGCAGACGTTCTGGGGCGCGCAGGCGCTGGCGGTCAAGGGACTGGCTTCGGAGAGCGGAAACGTGTACCGGGCGCTGGCCGCGCAGGACCTTGACGGCGCGCGGCGCGCCGTGGCGCGCATCGTCGGCCGGGACACGCAGGAGCTGAGTGCGGAGGGCGTAACGAAGGCCGCGGTGGAAACCGTGGCGGAGAATTTTTCGGACGGCGTGGCCGCGCCGATGCTGTACCTGCTCCTGGGCGGCGCGCCTCTGGCGCTGACCTATAAAGCCGTCAACACGATGGACAGCATGGTGGGCTACCGCAACGAGCGATATCTGCACTTCGGCCGCGCGGCTGCCAAACTGGATGACGCGGCGAACTATCTGCCCTCGCGCGTCGCGGCGCTCTTCTGGATCGCCGCGGCGGCGCTAACGGGGCAGGACGGGCGAGGCGCATGGCGCATCTGGCGGCGGGATCGCCGCAACCACGCAAGCCCCAATTCCGCGCAGACGGAGTCCGCCTGCGCCGGCGCGCTGGGCATCCAGCTGGGGGGCCCGGCGTCGTATTTTGGAAAGAGATATGAAAAGCCCACGATCGGGGACGCGCTGAGGCCTGCGCAGCCGGAGGATATCCGAAAAGCCAACCGTATGCTCTACGCAGGCAGCGTGTTGCTGCTGCTCTGCGGCGCAGCGGCGCGGTATCTGATGACGACGAGGTGAGAAGAGCCTATGGATGCAAAGCGAAGCCACGGCGGGGACTGGGCGGGCTATGCCGCGCAGTACGGACACGCGCCGCTGGATTTTTCCGCCAATATCAGCCCGCTGGGCGTGCCGGACGGCGTGCGCGCAGCGATTTGCGCCGCCGCGGAGACGGCGGACCGCTATCCTGACCCCGAATGCCGCGCCCTGCGCGCGGCGATTGCGCGGCACGAGGGCGTACCGATGGAGCAGATCCTCTGCGGCAACGGCGCGGCGGATCTGATCTTTCGCGTGGCGCAGGCCGTGCGCCCGCGCCGCGCGCTGGTTACGGCACCGTCGTTTACCGAGTACGAAGCCGCGCTTGCCTCCGTGGGCTGCACGGTAACGCGCTGGCCGCTGGACGCGGCGTTCCGCCTGGGAGAGGACGTGCTGGAGGCGATCACGCCGGAGACGGACGTGGTGTTTCTCAGCCAGCCGAACAACCCGTCCGGCGTGGGCGTCGCGCGCACGCTGCTTGCGCGCGTGGCGCGCCGCTGCGCGCGCATGGATTGCCTGCTGGTGCTCGACGAGTGCTTTATCGACTTTTTGGACGAGCCGGAGGCGGCGAGCATGATTCGCCGGCTCAACGAGTTTCCGCAGCTTTTGATCCTGCGGGCGTTTACGAAGTTTTACGCGCTGGCGGGCGTGCGCCTGGGCTACGCGCTGTGCGCGAACGAGGCGCTGCTGTGCCGGCTGGGCGCGATCGCGCAGCCGTGGAGCGTGTCGTCCCTGGCGGCGGCGGCGGGCGTCGCCGCGTTGGAGGAGGACGCCTATGCCGGGCACCTGCGCGCGCTGATTGCGCGGGAGCGGCCGTGGCTGAAAGCGCAGCTGCAGTCTCTCGGCCTGTTTGTCGCCGAGGGGGAGGCGAACTTCCTGCTCTTTCGCAGCCCGTGCGCGTTGGACGAACCGCTGCGCGAGCGCGGGATCCTGCTGCGCTGCTGCGCCGACTTTGCGGCGCTGGACGAAACGTGGTACCGCACGGCGGTGCGCACGAGGGAGGAAAACGGGCGGCTGGTTGCCGCGATCCGTGAGGTGCTGCAATGAAAAGAGCGAAGTGTATCATGGTGCAAGGCACGATGTCCGGCGCAGGGAAGAGCCTGCTGTGCGCGGCGCTGTGCCGCATCTTCCACCAGGAGGGGCTGCGCGTCGCGCCGTTCAAGAGTCAGAATATGGCGCTCAACAGCTTCGTTACCCGCGCGGGACTGGAGATGGGACGCGCGCAGGTCATGCAGGCGGAGGCCGCCGGACTGGAACCGGACGTGCGCATGAACCCGATCCTGCTCAAGCCGTCGAGCGACACGGGCAGCCAGGTCATCGTCAACGGACGGGTGCGCGGGCAGATGGACGCGGCGGCGTATTTTGCGTATAAAAAACAGCTCGTTCCCGAAATCCTCGCCGCCTACGGAGGGCTGGCCGCGGAATACGATCTGATCGTCGTTGAGGGCGCAGGCAGCCCCGTGGAGATCAACCTGCGCGAGGGCGATATCGTCAACATGGGCCTTGCGGAGCTGATAGACGCGCCGGTGCTGCTGGCGGGGGATATCGACCGCGGCGGTGTATTCGCCCAGCTCTACGGCACGGTGGCGCTACTTGCGCCGGAGGAGCGCGCGCGCATCAAGGGGCTGATCATCAACAAATTCCGCGGGGACGTATCGCTGCTCACCCCCGGCCTTGCCGTGCTGGAGGAGAGGACGGGTATCCCGGTTTTGGGCGTGGTGCCGTACCTGCGCGTGGACGTGGACGACGAGGACTCCCTTGCGCCGGTGCTGCGCCGCCGCGACGGACGCAAGCCCGTTGATATTGCGGTGGTGCGGCTGCCGTATCTGTCAAACTTCACCGACTTTTTGCCGCTGGAGCAGCATCCGCTGCTGGGCGTGCGCTACGTGGAGCGCGCGGACGCGCTGGGCGCGCCGGATCTGGTGATCCTGCCAGGCACGAAAAACACGACCGGCGACCTGCTCTGGCTGCGTGAATGCGGGCTGGAGGCGGCGATCTGCCGCCTGGCCGCGGCGGGGACGCCGCTTTTGGGCGTGTGCGGCGGGTACCAGATGCTGGGCGAGCGGCTGGACGACCCCGACGGCGTGGAGGGCGCCGTGCGCACGCTGCGCGGCATGGCGCTTTTGCCCTGCGAGACGACGTTTCGGCCGGAGAAAACCCTCACGCAGCGGCGCGCAGAGATCATCGCAGGGCCGCTTGCCGGCGCGCGGCTGGAGGGGTACGAAATTCACATGGGCACGACGACGGTGCGCGGGCAGGCGTTTTGCCGCCTGGATGACGGGAGGGAGGACGGCTGCGTCTGCGGCAACGTGCTGGGCACCTATCTGCACGGGCTGTTTGACCGGGGCGAGGCGGTGGAAAAGCTGGCGGGCTGGCTGTGCGCGCGCCGGGGGATCGACCCCGGAACGACCAGGCAGGAATCCCGCGCGGCGTACAAGCAGCGCCAGTACGACTTGCTGGCGGACGGCGTGCGCGCGGCGCTGAACATGGACGCGCTGCGGCGCATCATAGAAGGAGGCGCAGGACGATGACATTTACCCAACCGGCGGAAATCGAGCGCGAGAGTATGCGCATCATCCGCGAGGAGCTTTCCCGGCGCGGCGTAACGCTCAGCGGCGAGACGGCGGAGGTCGTGCGCCGCGTGATCCACACCACGGCGGATTTTGACTACGTGGATACGCTGCGCTTTACCGAGCACGCCGCCCGGTACGGCGCGCGGGCGCTGTGCGGGGGCGTGCTGGTTACGGACACGAATATGGCGCGCGCCGGCGTGAACGCGCGGGCGCTCACAAAGCTGGACGCGCGGCTGTATTGCTTCATGGCGGAGGACTTCATCGCCCGCGCCGCGCGCGAGCAGGGCACGACCCGCGCCGTCGCCGCGGTGGACTGGGCGCTGGAGCACTATCCCGGCGCGGTGTTTGCCGTCGGCAACGCGCCCACGGCGCTGCTGCGCATTGCCGAGCGAATCGAACAGGGCGCGCGCCCCGCGCTGGTGATCGGCGTGCCGGTTGGCTTTGTCAACGTCGAGCAGAGCAAGGAGCGCGTGCTTGACGTCTGCACGCGCTGCGGCGTTCCCGCTATCGTGGCGCTGGGGCGCAAGGGCGGCAGTACCGTCGCCGCTGCGATCTGCAACGCGCTGGCCTACACGGCGGCGGATATGCTGGATCCGGCGAGAAGATAAAAAAAGAAAAAGGAAATTGCAATCGCACGGCGTATATACTAAGATGGTGATTAAGCACCGTTGTAAAAAAACAAACAATACGATAGGGAGTGGCGTGTTTTCATGGAAGTGAAGAAAAGCTTTCAACAGGTGATCGTCCTTGGCTTTGCCCTGTTTGCCATGTTTTTTGGCGCAGGGAATCTGATCCTGCCGCCGGCGTTGGGTGTCATTTGCGGCAAAAGCTGGTTTTCCGGCTTTTTGATGTACATTCTGGCGGATGCAGGGTTGTCCGTGATTGCGCTGATCGCTTTCGTTAAGGCGCGCGGCGGGTTCGTCGCCTCCGTTTCGCGCCAGCTCACGCCGAAGACGGCGTTCGTGCTGAATTTTGTCAACGCGCTTTGTATCGGCCCGCTGATTGCCGTACCGCGCACGGCGGCAACCACCTTTGATATCGGCGTCAAGCCCCTGCTGACGAACCCGGCGCCGTGGATGTCGTGGGTGTTCGGACTGGTTTATTTCGGCGTGGTTACGCTGCTGTGCCTGCGGCCGGGCAAGGTCGTAGATATCATCGGCAAGATCCTCTCGCCGCTGATGCTGGCGGCGCTGCTGGTGCTGATTGCGATCGGCGTCATTCATCCGCTGGGCAGCGCGGTGGACGCCGCGCCGATCAGCGAAGCGCTTTCTTACGGACTGCAGTCCGGCTATCAGACGATGGATATGCTGGGCGTTTTCCTGCTGGGCGTGATTGCGCTGCTTTCGGTGCAGGAATCCGGCATTACGGATACGCGCAAGCAGATGCGCATGGTTGCGCTGGGCGGCGTGGTGGCCGGACTGGGCCTGTTCATCGTATACGGCGGCCTATCCTATCTCGGCGCGACGGTTTCCGGCAGCGCGGCCATGCAGACCCTTGCCCAGACCGACCGTCCGGCGCTGCTGATCACCATCACCCACCATCTGGTGGGGCAGTACGGGCGGCTGCTGCTCGGCTTGATCGTTACGGCGGCGTGCCTGACCACGGCGATCGGCCTGACCTCCGCCTGCGCCAAGAGTCTGGAGGAGATTACGACCGGAAAGCTTCGTTATCAGCCGACGATGATCGCGGTGATCGTTATCAGCTATCTGCTCTCCAACTTCGGCACGGAGATGATCCTGAGCATTGCCGCGCCGATCCTCAACGTCATTTTCCCGATCTTTATCATGCTGGTGGCGCTCTCGTTCTTCCCGGAGCGGATCCGTGAGCACACGTATGCGGCGCCGCTGAGCGCCCTGCTGGCGCTGATCATCACCGTGCTGACGGAGCTCAGCGGGCTTTTCCCGTCCCTGCCGCTGCACGTTGACCGGCTGCCGCTGGCCTCCTTCGGGCTGGGCTGGCTGATTCCCGCGCTGGCAGCCGCCGGGATCGGCGGCGTAATCGGGATGTTCTTCCCGCGCAAGCAAAAGGAATTGAAAAAATAAGAAATCACGAAAAGCCCTGCGCCGTTTGCGGCGCAGGACTTTTTATCTTCGGGTCGCTCGGCAGGAAAGGCTTTCGCCGGCGGCTGCCGTATGCGGTGAAAAAGAGCTTTTCCGCTGACAGAATTCCCGCACATTCGCGCCGCGGCGTGGCTACAATGGGGGAAAAGGAGGGAGAAGCATGGAATTCACTCGAAAAAACCGCTTTCTATCCCGCCGCGTGCTGTATCTGCCCATCGACAGTATTCGGCCCAACCCCAACCAACCCCGGCGCTATTTTGAACAGAGCGCGCTGGAGGAGCTGAGTGAGAGCATCCGCCGCTACGGTATTTTGCAGCCGCTGACCGTGCGCGCGGCGGCGCGCGGATACGAACTGATTGCAGGCGAGCGGCGGCTGCGCGCGGCAAAACTTGCGGGACTGCGGGAGGTGCCGTGTCTGCTTGCCCGCGCGGAAGAAGAGGAATCGTCCCTGCTGGCGCTGATTGAGAATTTGCAGCGCCGGGATCTGCATTACCTGGAAGAGGCCGCCGCCATTGCCAAGCTGATTGCCACCTACGGGCTTTCGCAGGAGCAGGCGGCGGAAAGGCTGGGAAAGTCGCAGTCCGCCGTGGCGAATAAGCTGCGGCTGCTGCGCTTGTCGAGCGAGTGCATGGCCGCCTTGCGCGAGCACGACCTTTCCGAGCGCCACGCCCGCGCGCTGCTGCGCCTGACGGACGACGAGGTGCGGCTGCAGGCGATCACGACCATCGTCGAGCGTGGATATAACGTGGCCCAGACGGAGGCGTACGTCGAATCGCTGCGCAATGCCGGGGCCGTTACGGCGCCGCAGCGTCAGCCGACCTATATTATCAAGGATGTGCGGCTGTTTCTCAACAGCATTCGCCGCCAGATGGGCGTGATGCAGCGCGCGGGCGTGGAGGCCGCGCTGGAGCGGCAGGATACGCCGGAGGAGATCCGCGTGATGATCCGCATCCCGCGCCGCGGCCGTGAAGGCGCGATATAACGCGATATCATCAAAAATGTTACCGATTTGTAGTGATTTTTCCGAAAAGTCGTGGTACACTGTATCGCATGAAAAATGCAGTAGCATTTGCTACCCACGGTTTTGCGGAGGGGAAGAAAAGATGGCACAGCAAGGAAAGCGGCTGGCACAACCGGAAAAAGAAAAACGATCCGGTAAGAAAAAATGGTGGCTGATCCCGATCTGCCTGGCGGCTGCGGCGGCCGTTGGACTCGGCGGCGCCTGCGCGGCGGCGGCCGGCAGCGACGCCATTTATCCCAATACCTATATGGGAACGGAGAACGTCGGCGGTATGACGCGCGCGGAGGCGGCGTCGGCGCTTGCGCCGTCGCTGGAGGCGCTGG
Organism: uncultured Clostridia bacterium; assembly: GCA_947307255.1. Lineage (GTDB taxonomy): Bacteria > Bacillota > Clostridia > Oscillospirales > Oscillospiraceae > Hominicoprocola. The sequence goes on from CAMZIO010000028.1 coordinate 9,390, forward strand.
AGCAGAGCAGCGGCGTGCGCGCCCTGCTGGACGACGGCGAGGAGGCCGGCTTTTTCAGCTTCCGGGATCTGGGAGTGCACTTTGACACCGAGCAGAGCGCCCAAAGCGCTTACGAAGCCGGCCGCACAGGACGAAAGCTTACGGACGGATGGCACTATTTGCGTGCTCGCCTGGGTGAAAAGACCTATCTGATCCCGCAGGCGGATGAGGATTGGATGGACCTTGCCGCAGACCGCATCGCCGGCGCCTGCGCGAGCGAGCCGGTCAACTTTTCCTATCAGCTTACGGAGGACGGTTTGCTGCTGACCAAGGGCGTGGACGGCCGCCAGATTGACCGCGCCGCGCTGCGCGAGAGCCTGAATAACGCCGAAAGCGACGAAAACGGCTCGGTGAACGTGCAGCTCCCCTGCGTAACGATCCCCGCCGAGCAGGGCGATCTGGACGCCGTGCACGAGGCGCTTGCCTCCGAGATGGTCAATGCCGGTTACGACAAGGCAAGCGGCACGATCACGCCGGAGCACGCCGGCGCCGACTTTGACGTGGACGAGGCGCAGCGCCTGCTCCGCGCCGCGCAGCCCGGCGAGACCATCACCGTTCCTGCGACGGTAACGCTGCCGGAGGTTACGGCGGAGCAGCTCAAATCGCTGCTTTTCCGCGACGTATTGGGCACCTATACCACGCACGTCTCCGGCACCTCCGGACGACTTGCCAACGTGCGCCTTGCCGCCAAGCGCTGCAACGGCTACGTGATGAACAGCGGCGAGACGTTCAGTTATAACGCGCTGATGGCGCCCTATAACGCATCCAACGGCTATCAGCTTGCCCCCGGCTATATCGGCGGCAAGACGGTGGACAATTACGGCGGCGGCGTTTGCCAGGGCAGCTCCACGATCTACGCCGCGGCGCTGCACGCCAATATGGAGATCGTCCAGCGCAGCGCGCACGGCTTTGCCTCCAGCTATATCGGACTCGGCCTGGACGCTACCGTGGCAGAGGGCGGTCCCAACTTCGTCTTCCGCAACAATACGCCCTATCCCGTCAAGGTCCAGGTGATTTACAGCAACAACAATAACCTTACGGTCAATATCATCGGTACCAAGACGGATACCAATTACGTCAAGATCGTCAGTCAGACGCTCTCCACCACGCCATACCAGGACGAGGTCGTGGAGACGACAGATCTGGCTCCCGGCGAGCGCAAGGTGGATCAGACGCCGTACACGGGGTATCTGGTCAAGACCTACCGCAATCTGTACAGCGCCGACGGCAAGCTGATTTCCTCTACCTACGAGGCGACGAGCAATTATCGTGCGCGCAACCGCATCACGCTCGTCGGCGTCGGCACGCCGACCGACCAGCCGACGCCGACGCCCACGCCGGAACCCGCGCCGGCACCGGAGCCGACGCCCACGCCGGAACCCACACCCACGCCGGAGCCGACGCCGGAGCCCCCGGTTGACGACACGCCGCCGGAGTGGCTGACCACGAATCCCTGAGCGGGATAAAAACGAAAGAACAACAGCGCGAGGAGGCACTTCGTTGGGAAGTGCCTCCTCCGTTTTACCGGCAGAGAGCGGCTGCCGCAGGGCAAAAAGAGACCGTACCGGGAAAGCCCGGACGTCCGGCGCCCTCCTGTACGGCCCAAAGCGCGATGCAGCGATCTCTTTCTGCCTGCTATTATAGACGAAACGGCGGGGATTACAAGCGGAAATCCTTCCCACAGTCCGTCAAAACTGAAAGAATGGAATCAAAATATCATCAACTGCATGAAAAAATTGAATCAATTCTTGCAAAATTTTCCCAAAACAGCTTGCTTTTCCAAAAAGAGGGGTGTACAATGAAAAAACAGAGCAAACAGATGCCGTAAAATACCGTAAAAACATGATAGATTGTGAGGAGATTGTCATGGCTAAGTTTAAAGTTTATTACACCATTGAGCTCAATGAAGTCGCCACTCATATTTTTGAGCAGAACGATTTCGAGGTCAAGCTCTGCAGCCACAACGACGAGGAGACCTACGTCAAGGAGCTTGCCGAGTTCCAGCCCGATGCCATCATGTGCCGCACCGAGCCCATCACCGCCAAGATGATGGATGTCTGCGCCAACCTGAAGGTCATCGGCAAGCAGGGTGCGGGTCTGGACAACATCGACATGGACCACGCCGCTGAAAAGGACATCCAGGTCGTTTTCGCACCGGCCGGCAACGCCAACGCCGTTGCGGAGCATGCCATTTTGATGATGCTCGCCTGCGCCAAGCGCTTTACTTACGTAGACAGACAGTTCCGCTCCGGCAACTTCCTGGTCCGCATGGGCATGGAGCACACCTATGAGCTCGGCGGCAAGACCCTGGGCATGATCGGCTGCGGCCGTATCTCCCAGCTCGCCATGCAGAAGGCCAAGTACGGCTTCGGCATGAAGGTCATCGGCTACGATCCGTATCTCACCCAGGATAAGATCGGCGACCTCTGCGAGCTCAAGGCCACCGCCAAGGAAGTCTGGGAGCAGGCCGACTTCGTCAGCGTCCACCTGCCCGAGGTTCCCTCCACCCATCACTCCATCGGCCGTGAGCAGTTCAGCTGGATGAAGCCCACCGCCTCTTTCATCAACTGCGCCCGCGGCGGCCTGATCAAGGAAGATGAGCTGATCGCCTGCCTGAAGGACGGCACCCTCTTCCAGGCCGGTCTCGACGTGTTCGAGCATGAGCCCATCCAGGAGTCCAGCCGCGAGCTGTTCAATCTGGACAACGTGATCATGACCCCGCATATGGCCGCCACCACCGAGCAGTCCGTGCTCAACTGCTGCACCAGCGTTGCCAACGACATCGTTGCCGTCTGCAACGGCCAGGCGCCCAAGTGCCCCGCCAGCAAGCCCAAGTTCTAAGAAACTGCGGCAAAAAGCAGGAGCCTTACTTAAAAAAACAAAAAGATCGGGATACCGCAGTATCCCGATCTTTTTATGATATTAGAAGCGGACTGGATTGGCTTGTAGCCGCTCGACGGTGTTCTTCCAGTCAAAAATGCCGTAAATCTGCCCGTTGGGGGTCAGGATGTCACCATCGGTGTAGACAAAGCGGTGCAGCGGTCGAAGCGCGCAGTCATGCACGTTCATGGTGTAATAGCCGTCGTTGTAGGCGGAGGCCTCCATCACGCCGCCCTCACCGGAATACTGCTTCGAGCCCTGCTGGCACTTGAGATAGAGCTGGCCGTCCTTCGCGTTGTAGCCCAAAAGCTTCATGCTGCCAAAGTCCTTGAGATGATCCATCGTGTCGATGCGCTCCGGGGAGACCTCTTTTGGGGGGTTATACGGCTCGATGTCGATACGGTACAGCTCGTAATTGGGGTTGGTCCAGCCCTTCCAGCCGGTGTAGCGTCTGGCGTTGAAAAAGACGAAGTCATGCGTCCGCACCGCATCGGTTACAGTGATTCCCTCGCCGAGAAAGTATTCCTTGCCGTCCACCGTGACATAGGCGCGGGCAACAAAGGGCGTGTAAGGCGCGGGAATGCTGTCGTCGGTATACTCGATTTCCGTGCGGAACGAAACGCCCTCCGGCAGACGTCCGACGGGCAGATTGTTCGTCTCGCCCTTTGCCCAGCGCTCATAGCTCGGACGCTTTTCGCTCTCGATCAGCTTGCCGGTGGCAAAGTCCAGGGTGTAGAACTTCTGTGAATTCTCGACGGTATAAACGGTGTATCCAAGCTCGTCTTTTCCGATCGGCACGCTGCGTGTAACGTGCTTCACCAGAAATGCCGCCGTGTCGCTCTGCTCATAAACCTCCGTGCGATAGCCCGGGTTGCTGTCGATACCCCAGTGGATCGAAAAGCGCCTGTCCGCTTCGGACCAGTCGGTATTCCAGTTGAACTCCTCGCGGGCAAAGCGCCAGGTCATCGGGAAGTAAGTCACGCCGCGGAAGTTGAGCAGCGGATACTCCTCTTTGCTGTTGTCGATCTTTTCCCCGTTGACGTAGATCGGATATGTCGGAACCGTTGCGGTGACGGTTTGGGGGTTGTGCGCGGCCGAATAACTTGGTATCTCGGAAGAGGAATAGCCTTGATGCGCGATAAAAAGCCCCTCGCCCTCGACCCAGACGCTGGTGAGTCCCAGCAGGCGGCAATAGCCCCAGGTCATCGGGAAGTAGGTAATCCCCCGGTAGTTCAGCGGCGGATAAAGCGAATCCCTGTAGCCGATGTTTTGATAAGCCAGCTCCCAGGTATAGGTTGGAATCGTTGCGCGTACGCCGGAGGCGGCATACGCGGGAACCGGCGCGCAGGATGTCGCAAGCAGCAGGGCCAGCAGACCCACAAGGAATCGTTTGCGCATAGGGCAGCCCTCCTTTGAAGATTTGTATTTTTAAAGACTAACTCTGATTATACGATATATAAAGATTAATTTCAAGTAGGATTCCTGAAAATAATATTTCGAAAACCATTTTCCATCCGCAAAAAATTTTCAAATAGGGGCTGGAAAGCTATTGACTTGTGTGGTACAATCAAAACATTCCGGAACAAAATGGCGCAAAGAAGGTGTAAGGCGTGGAACAGCATCCGATTTTAAAAAGCACGCTCTCACTGGAGAGCGAGATCCCTCTGTACGCCCAGTTGATCGGGATTATCAAACGCAGCATCACCTCCGGCACGATCAAGGTCGGCGCGCTGCTCCCGTCCGAGGCGGAGCTGTGCCAGACCTTTGACATCAGCCGCAACACCGTCCGCCAGGCCATCGGCACGCTGGAGGAGGAGGGCTTTGTCGTGCGCAAGCGCGGCAAGGGCACCTTTGTGGCCGATCCCAACGTGCGCCGCAAGAGCGTGCAGTACTCCTTCACCACCGAGATCTCCCAGCTGGGAAAGACCCCGTCGTCCACGCTGGTGGATTTCAGCGTGATCCTCCCGTCGAAAAAGGTGCGGGAGATCATGGATCTGGACGGCGAGACCATGGTGTACTGCTTTACCCGCGTGCGCAATGTGGACGGCGAGCCGCTGATCCTCGAGACGTCCTACTATCCCCAGTACATCTACCCCGGCCTGACGCCGGAGCTGCTGACGACCCACAGCTTTTACAGTCTGCTCTATCAGGTGGGGATCATCCCCTTCTCCGCCGCCGATTCCTATCAGGCGGTGACGCTGGGCAAGCGCGAGGCGGAGCTGCTCCACTGTGAGAGCGGCGCGGCGGCGTTTTATCACGAGCGCCGCACCACCACGGAAAACGGGCATATCTACGAGTACACCACAAGCTTTATGCGCGCCGACCGCGTGCATCTGGACGTTCACTTCCAAAAGGGAAGCACTGCCTTTGCCCGCCGGGTGGACTGACGGCGGCCTGAGAAACGATAAGATAAAAAGGGGGAGCGTGTATCGCAAGCGATACACGCTCCCCCTTTTTGTGCTGGCGATGCCGTGCCGGGCGCTTACGCCGCGTCGTCCGTGCCCGGATAGCCGTTATAGCCCTCGCTGTAACTGCTGCCGCCGAAATAGCCGTTGCCAAAGAAACTGTTGAAGAAGTCCCAGGGATCGCTGTAATAGCGGTAACCGTCGGAGGGCTGCTGGCTCTGGGGCTCCTGCGGTTCAACCTTTTCGGGCGTCGTGTCAAAAGTCAGCTCGACGCTCAGCGTCTCGCCGGCACGATAGATCGTGAACGTTGCGGTGTCGCCGGCGGAGTAGTGCTTCTTTGCCGCGGTCAGATCGCTGATCTGTGCGATTTGCTGATCGCCGATCTTCGTGATCACGTCGCCCATGCGCAGTCCCGCCTTCTCCGCAGCGCTGCCCGGCTCCACCGAGCAGACGAACACGCCCTCGGAAATGCCGTAGCGGTACTGCTGCGCCATTCTGGCGGTCAGGTTCTGCGGGGTGATGCCGATGAACGGCTTATTGGTTACGTAGCCGTTGGTGATGATGTCCTCCACCATGGCGATCACGTCGTTGATGGGAATGGCGAAGCCGATGCCCTCGACGGTGGAGGTGGCGTAGGACTCATATTTTGCCGAAACGATGCCCACCACTTCGCCGTAGGAGTTGACCAGCGGGCCGCCGGAGTTGCCGTGGTTGATCGAGCAGTCCACCTGAATCATATTGAATGGCGTGCCGTCGACGTTGATGGCGCGGTCCACGCAGGAGACACAGCCCTGGCTCATGGAAAATGTCAGCTCACCGAGCGGATTGCCAATGGCGGCGACCGCCTCGCCGATGTTCAGCTTGCTCGAATCCCCCAGCGTAACGGGGATGAGGCCGGTTGCGCCGATCTTGAGCACGGCGATGTCGTAATCCTCGTCGCCGCCGACGATCTCGCCGTCGAACATATCCCCGTTGTAGAGCGTTACCTTGACGGTGCTTGCCCCCTCGATCACATGGTAGTTGGTGAGAATGTAGCCGTCCTCGGTAAGGATGAAGCCGCTGCCCGAGGCGGCGTTCTGCACCGTCTGACCGTAGACGTTGGTGCTGTTGACCGTGGTATTGATGGCGACCACGCTGTTGATCGTGGAGGCATAGACCTCCGGCATGGTGAGCTGGCGGGTGCCGTCGACCTTGACGGGAACGACCTCCGCCACCTCGCGGGTGCTGGCTTTGACGGCGGTCTTGCCGCTTACGGACGCGCCAATGACGGACGTTGCGCCCGCGCCGACCATGCCGCCGATGAGCGCGCAGCAGAGCATCAGCGCAACCGTTTTCATCGCCGCGCCGCCGTGTTTTTTCTTCGGCGGCTCGCTCGCCGTGCGCTCCTCGGCGTAGTTTCTGGTGTAGACCGGCTCGACCAGGTTGCCGTCGCCCTTGCGGTAACTGTATTGGTATGACTGGTTGTCCTCGTTGTAATACATACTGACTCCTCCTTTATAGCAGGCCGTTTCCGGCCGATCCTTCCGATTGACAAGACCTATGATAGTCTGCGTTTATGTCCAAATTGTGAAGTGCGTTTTGCTTTTTTTTAAACAATTCCGCGCGCGGCGCAGTCCGGCGGCGGATAAGTTTTCCTTGCGCTTTCCCGCCCGGCATACTACAATAGGCTCAATCCTGCACTTTTGTGCGGAAGGAGGGGACGATATGCTGCGGGTGGATGCGATCAAAACCGCCCCGGACGCCACGCGGGAAACGCTGCGCAAAAAGGCGGCCGCCGTGCTGCGCGTGGAGGAGCGTGCGATCACCGTGCTGCGCGTGCTGCGCCGTTCGATCGACGCGCGCGAGGGCGTATATTTCGTGTGGTCCGTCGCGGTGGCGGTGGGCAACGAGGCCGCCGTGCTGCGCCGCGTGCGGTCGCGGCAGGTTTCGCGTCTGATGGAGACGCCGTATGCGCTGCCGTGCGCGGTCTCAGCGCCGGAAAGCCGACCCGTGGTCGTCGGCGCGGGTCCGGCGGGTCTGTTTTGCGCGCTGGTGCTGGCGCGCTGCGGGGCGAAGCCCATCGTGCTCGAGCGCGGCAAATGCGTGGAGGAGCGGCGGCGCGACGTACAGACGTTCTGGGAAACCGGACGGCTGGACCCTGCCTCCAACGTGCAGTTTGGCGAGGGCGGCGCCGGCGCATTTTCCGACGGAAAGCTCAACACCGGCACGAAGGATCCCCGCCACGCCTACATCCTGCAAACCTTCGTCTCCTTCGGCGCGCCGGAGGATATTCTGATCGACGCCAAGCCCCACGTCGGCACGGACCGACTGTTTGGCGTGCTGCAAAACCTGCGGCGGGAGCTGCTCTCTCTCGGCGCGGAGATCCGCTTTTCCCATCAGCTTACGGGAATCGAGTGTGAAAACGGTGCGCTGCTTGCGCTGCGGGTAAGCGCGCCGGAGGGCGCGTACGTACTGCCGGCGCGCCGGGCGGTGCTGGCGCTCGGGCACAGTGCGCGGGACACCCTTGCCATGCTGTATGCGCAGCGGGTGCCGATGGAGCCCAAGCCGTTCGCCGTGGGCGTGCGTATCGAGCATCGGCAGGCTGCAATCGACGCCGCGCAGTACAAGGCTGCGGCGGGGCATCCTGCGCTGCCGCCCACGTCCTATAAGCTGGCCTATCACACCGCGGCGGGGCGCGGCGTGTTCTCGTTTTGCGTCTGTCCGGGCGGGCAGGTGGTCGCCGCCGCGTCCGAAGCCGGGCGCGTGGCGACCAACGGCATGAGCGAATACGCCCGCGACGGGGAGAACATCAACGGCGGATTGCTGGTATCCGTTACGCCGGAGGACTTTGACGACGGCACGCCGCTCAGCGGCGTCGCCTTTC
>CAMZIO010000029.1 GCA_947307255.1 uncultured Clostridia bacterium
TTCGCTGTATTACTCTTCGACGGGATAGACGCAAGCCTGCTTGCGATCCTTGCCGAGACGCTCGAAACGGAGCACGCCGTTCTCCTTGGCAAAGAGGGTGTCGTCCGTGCCAATACCGACGTTGACGCCGGGATGGATGCGCGTGCCGCGCTGGCGAACCAGAATGTTGCCGGCGAGGACGTACTGACCGTCAGCACGCTTGGGCCCAAGACGCTTGGACTTGGAATCGCGGCCGTTCTTGGTCGAGCCCATACCTTTTTTATGAGCAAAGAACTGAAGACCGATGTTCAGCATAGTAGTAGCCATCCTTTCTGTAAGATGATGCGAAGGGGAGGAGGATCAGCCCTCCATGACTTCGATATTCTCCGGATACTCGTCATGCAGCTCCGTGAAGTAGAGCATCAGCCCCGCCAGCAGGGACTGGCAGGCGCTCTCCGCCGTGGCGGACAGACCGCCGGGCAGACGAAACTCGATGGCACCGGATCTCTTGTGGACCTTAACGGAGGCGGCCAGTCCCAGCACGTCGTTGATCGTGGCGTCCACGACCCGCACGGCGCTGGTAACGGCGGCGCAGACGATGTCGCTGCCCGCCTCGGCATAGCCGCTGTGGCCCTTGGCATCAAAACCGATGATGCGTTTTCCTTCGGTTAAGAACGTTACGGTGGTCATGTCTCAGAAGGAGATCTTGCCGATTTCAACCTTGGTGTAAGGCTGACGATGACCCTGGCGTTTGCGGTAACCCTTCTTGGGGGTGTACTTGAAAACGCGGATCTTCTTGCCCTTACCGTTCTTGACAACCTTGGCCTCCACCTTCGCGCCCTCCACCATGGGAGCGCCGAACTTGGTGTTCTCGCCGTCAACGATGGCCAGAACCTCGTCGAACGTAACGCTGTCGCCCGCCTCGACGGGGAGCTTTTCGATAAACAGGGTGTCGCCCTCCGCGACGTTGTACTGCTTACCGCCGGTAACGATGATCGCTTGCATATGTTGCACCTCTTTCCTTTATTACGGACTCGCTGTCGGGGGCGATCGGGCTTGCCGATGCTTTGTGCCCATTCAAAGCGGCCTTGCAATTATAACAATGAATATATGACTTGTCAAGTGAAAAATGCGCAAAAAGAGCGCTTTTTAGAAAAAATCAGGCTGAAAAACGCGCCTCTGTCTCACATCCAGATCGAGAAAATGCGCAGCAGCGGTTCCAGCAGGCGCTTGTACCATTTGCGGGATTTCCATTCCTCCAGCGTCAGCTCGTGGCACTGCTCCATAATGTGATCCATATCCTCCAGCAGATCCTCAATCGCACTGACGCCGTAGAGCATGACGCCGCATTCATAATGCAGCTCAAAGCTGCGGTAGTCCATGTTTACCGAGCCGATGAAGGCAACCTCCCGATCGACCATCACGCTCTTGGCGTGCAGAAAGCCGGGGGTGTAGCGATAGACCCGCACGCCGTGCTCAATCAGCTCACCGAAATAGGATTCAGCGACCAGATCGGTATAGCGATGATCGGGGATGCCGGGAAGCATCAGCCGCACGTCCACGCCGCCGTCTCCCGCCACGCACAGCGCGCGCATGATGCTCTCGTCCGGAATGAAATACGGCGTGGTGATATAAAGGAAGCGCCTGGCGTTGTGGATCATTTGCAAATAGGCGTCTTCGGCAGGGTTGTCGGGGTTGTTGAGCGGCCCGTCGGTAAACGGCTGGCAGAACCCGTCGGAGAGGACGCGCGTGCTGGGACGGTAATAATCCATCTCGCGGTTCATCTCGCCGCCGAGAAACGACCACATTTCAATAAAGGCGGCGGTTAACCCCCAGGCGCCGTCTCCCTCCAGCCGCACGCCGCTGTCCTTCCAATAGCCAAAGCGATTGACCAGATTGGCGTATTCATCCGCGACGTTTACCCCACCGGTGTAGGCGAAGTTCCCGTCGATACAGGCAATTTTGCGGTGGTCGCGGTAGTTGAAGTAGAGACGGTTGACGTACTCGTGCACGGGATTGAAGACGTAGACCTCGATCCCCGCGGCGCGCAGCGCGTCAAGCGTTTCCCCACTGAAGCGGCGGATATTGCCGAAATCGTCAAAGATGATCTTGACCTCGACCCCGCTGCGCGCCTTTTCCAGCAAAACGCCGTGCAGTCGATCCCAGATCGCCCCTTCTGCAAGAATGAAATACTCCAGAAAGACAAAATGCTCGGCATGGGAAATCCGCTCGATCATATCGTCCAGCAGCAGCTGGCCCTCCGGGAAATAGACCGTGCGCGTATCCTGATAGATTGGAAAGCTGCGCGCACGAAGATAGTTGCACGTGCGCATCCACGCCGGATAGGCGCTGCGCAGCTTGTCCGCGCTCATCGCGGCGCGCATCCGGACACTCTCCGGCTCGTCGGCGGGGCGGCGCACAAAACCGCGGCGGGCAAGCCGCTTGCGCTGCGAGTTTCCGCCCCACAGCAGATAGAGGATCAGGCCCACCACCGGCACCGCCAGAATCAGAATGATCCAACTGTGCTTGTACTGCGGGTCGCCCCGGCGATTGTTGAGCCGCACGGCGGCGATCAGCGCGGCAATCTCCAGCAGGAAATAGACGATACCGGCATTCTGACGCAGATAATAGGACAGGAGAATCACAAAGCCGACCTGTGCCGTCAGCAGCAGCGCAACCAGCGCAAGACGCAGTACAGCCGCGATGCGGCGCTCTCCCTTTTGCTGCAGACGATGCGACTTCATGAATCCTCCTGTTCTCCGTTACTGTTTGCGTGTTGCGCGGGAATCGCTCAGGAATTGTTGTTTTCGTTGAGCAGATCCATCTTGATACGATATAGCTTCTCAGAAAGGTCAACGTAATAGTCATGCGGGTTATCAAAACGCTTGACCTCGTCCCAGAGGGTATCGACCTGCTCGGCGCAGTAGGCCCGGATCTCCTCGATCGACGGGCGCTGATAGACCAGCTTGCCGCCCCGGTAAATCGGCACCAGCAGCTCGCGCGCGAAGAAATCGTAGACCTCCTTGCGCTTCCAGGTGGCCTCCGGATCGAAGATCATCTTCGTGCCGGAATCGTCCACCGTCTCGTCATAGACGCTCAGATAGTCGGCAATCGCCTTGCCGGTGTCGCGGCCGTAGAAGCGCCAGAGCTTCTTGAAGTGCGGCGTGGTGATTTTGCCCACGTTTTCGCTGATCTTGATCTTGGGAATGACGGTGCCCTTTTCATCTTCAACGGCGACCAGCTTGTAAACGCCGCCGAACACCGGCTCGCTGCGCGCGGTGATCATCCGCTCGCCCACGCCGAAGGCGTCGATCTTGGCGTCCTGCAGCCACAGATCCTGGATCAGGTATTCGTCGAGCGAATTGGAAACGGTGATCGTGCAGCTCGTCCAGCCGGCCTCGTCGAGCATCTCGCGCGCCTTGCGGGAGAGGTAGGCAATGTCGCCGCTATCCAGGCGGATGCCGCATTTGGTGATGCCCAGGGGCTTCAATACGTCGTTGAACGCGCGGATGGCGTTGGGGATACCGGACTTGAGCGTATTATAGGTGTCCACCAGCAGCACGGCGTTGGTCGGATAAGTGCGGCAGTAGGCGCAGAAAGCATCGTATTCGCTGTCGAACATCTGCACCCAGGCGTGGGCCATCGTGCCCAGCGCGGGCGTGCCGTACAGCTCGTCGGAGATGGTGCAGGCGGTGCCGACACAGCCGGCGATGTAAGCGGCGCGCGCGCCGTCGATCGCGGCGGCGCTGCCCTGGGCGCGGCGGGAGCCGAACTCCATCACGGCCTTGCCCTTGGCGGCGCGGACGATGCGGTTTGCCTTGGTGGCGACCAGACTCTGGTGGTTGATGGTCAGCAGCGTAAAGGTCTCCAGCAGCTGCGCCTCGATCGCGGGCGCCCGCACGACGACCATCGGCTCCTTCGGGAACACGGGCGTGCCTTCGGGTACGGCGTAGATATCGCCGGTGAATTTGAAGTTTTTGAGGTAGTCCAGGAACTCCTCGCAGAAGATATTCCGATTGCGCAGGTAGGCGATGTCTTCCTCGGTAAAGTGCAGATCCTCGATATAATCAATCAGCTGATCCAGCCCCGCAGCAATGGCGAAGCCGCCCTTGTCGGGCACGGAGCGGAAGTACACGTCGAAATAGGTAATGCGATCCTTGTAGCCTGCCTTGAGATAACCGTTGCCCATGGTCAGCTCGTAAAAGTCGCAGAGCATGGTCATATTCAGCTTTCTGTCCGTTCTCATAAGCACCTCGTCTGTCGTTTTCCGGCGGCTGTAACGCACGCCTGTAATATATCAAGTATAATCTTTTGCAATGTGAATTACAAGCCCTTTCCGGTGTTTCCGCGCACGATTCGTTTCGCGCGGTACGCGCGGCGCACGAAGAATGGGGGGAAACGGACCTTTCCGCGCGCCGTTTGCCTCAGCTCTGTCGGCATGGGCCGACGGGGCGGAGGCAGTCATGCGTCCCCCGGCAGGTCAAACTGATACCATTCCTCGCCGGTCTGATAAAAACCGAGCGATTCAAACGTGCGCCGGCTTTGCGCGTTGAACGAGTAGATATTGGCCCGCACCGCAGCCATACCTTTTTCCCCGGCCAGGTTCAGCATCTCCCGGATGCAGCGTCTGCCGATATGCAGATTCTGAAACGCTTTGCAAACGACGATAGCGACTTCTGCGTTATCTCGGAGAGAAACGTCCCCGACCAACTGCCCCTTATAGGCAATATAATAGCAATTCCCGTGGGCGCAGAGATAGTCGTACATAGCATGCAGAAGCGCCAGGTCGTAAGGCCCCTCCCGGTTATCGACCTGCCTGCATACGTCCGCGTCCTGATACCAGGGAAGGGATACCGCGTCGTTTCTGTAATACGGTATTAAAGTGATTTCGTTATCAATGATGCGCTCCTGCAACACAGATTCCTCCTATAAGGCCGTGTGATCGACGCCTGCCGCAACGATACCATTATTTACCGAAAGAATCAAGCGATTTCTTCAAAGGCTGGGACCGGCAAGCGGCGGCCTGCCGCGCAACGGGGACTTTCCGCTCTTGACTTTGCGCACGAATCCAATATAATTCAAATAAAGAAGAGTATGCTGACAAGGAGGCGTTGCGGCTTGGGCGTTATCCTGGGAATCGACATCGGCGGCTCGGCCACGAAAATCGTGGGCCTGCGCCCGGACGAGAGTGTGATCGGTATGCTGCGGGTCAAGGCGGAGGATTCCCTCACCTCGCTCTACGGAGCGCTGGGCAGTTTCCTTTGCAGCCACGGCCTTTCCCTTGGCGATCTGGAGCGCATCGTGCTCACGGGCGTGGGCGCGGCAGACGCCAGAGGCGATATTTACGGCGTGCCCACCGTGCGCGTGGAGGAGTTTCCCTCCATCGGTACGGGCGGCCTGGCGCTGTCGGGGAAGGAGCGCGCCGTGGTCGTCAGTCTCGGCACGGGTACGGCGTTTATCTGGGCCGATCAGGACGGCACGGTGCGGCACATCGGCGGCAGCGGGATCGGCGGCGGTACGCTGGCGGGGCTCAGTTCGCTGATCACCGGCACGCGGCAATATGCCCAGATCCGCAAGCTTGCCTGCGGCGGAGATCTCAACAAAGTCGATCTGACGATCGGCAATATGTCCCGCGGCAGCGTGGGCAGCCTCCCGCCGGAGGCGACGGCTGCCAATTTTGCCAACCTTTCCGAGGATGCAACTCCCGCGGATCTGACGCTGGGATTGGTCAATATGGTGCTGCAGTGCATCGGCACGATGAGCGTATTTGCCTGCGAGGGCTGCGGGACCAAAACCGTGGTGCTGACCGGCGCGCTGACGATGCTGCCACCCGCGGGCGAGATATTCAGGCTTTTTACCCAGCTCTACGGGATTGAGTTTATCATTCCGGAAAACGCGACCTTTGCCACCGCGATCGGCGCCGCGCTGTACAGCCTGCGCCACGAGCCGCCGAAAACGGCGTGAAAACGTCCGTCCGTGGGCGAAAAGATAAAACGGGAGAAGGAGACGATCCATATGCCATTTGCGGTCTTTGCGGATGGAACCGGCAACCTGCCGCAGTCCCTGCTGGAGGGGATCCGGCTGCTGCCGAACGATTATACGATGGACGGCGTTGCGGAGACTTATTACGGGGACGTGGACCATTTTGACGGACACGCCTTTTACGAAAAGCTGCGCAGCGGCAGCGTGGCGCGCACGAGCCTGCTGAACACCCAGCTTTTTCTCACGCACCTTGCGCCGGTGCTGGCGGACGGGATGGACGTGATTTACGTTGCGATGAGCTCCAACATCAGCGGTACGTGCCAGGCGGCGAAGATCGCCGCGCAGGAGTTGATGGAGCAGTATCAGGGCCGCTTCGTGCACGTGGTGGATTCGCTCGGCTGCGGTTTTGGCACCGGGCTTCTCGCCGTGCGCGCCGCAAGGCTCAGCCGTGCGGGGATGGACGCGCGCGAGGCAGCGGCGGTGCTGGATGCCGAGGTGCCGCATATGTGCCAGTATTTCACGGTGGACGATCTGAATTTTCTCAAAAGCACCGGCCGCGTCAGTGGGATGACGGCGAAGATCGGCACGATGCTCAACGTCAAGCCCATCCTGTTTGGAAACAGCGAAGGGCATATCGTCTCCTGCGCGAAGGTGCGCGGCCGGAAGAGCGCCATTGAGACGCTTGTGAAAAAGTACCAGGAAAAGCGGCTGGAGCTGCAGGATCTGGGCATTTGCATCTCCCACGGGGACTGCCTGGCGGACGCGCAGGAGCTGGCCGAGCGGGTACGCGCCGTTACGCCGGGCGTGCCCATAACGATTTGCCAGCACGAGCCGTTTTCCGGCGCACACGTGGGGCCGGGGATGCTGGCGCTGTTTTTCCGCGGCAGGGAGAGGTGAGACGCCGTGCCTTGCCGGAGCGCACGGAGGCCCATCCGGCGCTTGCGCGCGGGAGGCGGTTTGGACGCTGTCGGATCGCCCGCGGCGGAGGACGCGCGCTGCCGCCGGGAAAACGCCGATAAAAAGGGAATCCGATGAGCGTCCGGGGACGGCGGAGACAAAAAACGTACAAATTTCAAAAAAACTCTTGACAAAGATAAACGAATCATTATAATTAAATTGTTCGCTGAACGAACGATAGCGGGTTTGTGTAATGGTAGCACACCGGACTCTGACTCCGTTTGTGAGGGTTCGAATCCTTCACCCGCTGCCAAAAAGTGCCTTTTGTCGGTAGACAAAAGGCGCTTTTTTCACGACGAGTACCACTTGAGCTTCCCTTGGCTATCCTCTGGGGATTTACTGAATTGAATCACGGCATCAGATCATAAATTGCCGTATCACACATCAGAAAGGAGAATAAGAGATGGCAGTAAGCTTTAATAGAGATTCGGCGTGGAATCTAAAACCGATCGACCCAAATTCCGTCAGGGGGCGAAGTAAATGGATTACTTATCGAAGGTGAGTTTGTTGCGGCTGCTTTTCAGACGGTTCGAGACCAGCTTATCTTTACCAACAAGCGCATAATTGCCATTGATGTCCAGGGAATCACAGGAAAGAGAAAGTCTTTCAGTTCAATGCCATATTCCAAAGTTCAGTTTTTTACGATTCAAACTTCCGGCTTTGCAGAGCTTATTCCGGACTCTGAATTGTTCTTAATGTTTGCAAACGGTTATACTGCAAAATTTGAATTCAAAGGTAATGTCGACATTGGTCAGATCGGTCGCATGATTTCAGAGTTTGTGTTGTAGTGAGATTGGTTTTTTTCTGCCTCTCTGGAATGAGGAAACCGCTCCGCAGTGAATTCTATCAAAACGCAATGCTTTTCCCATCAAAGAAACCTTTTTTTGCCCATTGAGAACAAAAGAGATGTCCTGTCGTCTGGCACGCTTAGCGGTGATAGGATCAGTTCGACAAATCGTTGTATCATGGCATAATTCTTACGAACAGCAGAAAGAGAGGGCACCGGATGAAGAACGTAATTTTTTGTTTCAGCGGCACCGGGAACAGCCGGAGGGCGGCAAGGCTCATCGCCGCCCAGCTCGGCGGGGCGACGATCGTGTCCGTCAAGGAGGGCGTCTGCAGCGATCTTGCGGAGGATGCAGATACGGTCGGGTTCCTCTGCCCAGTGTATGAGTGGGACGTTCCGGAGACGATGAAACGTTTCGCGCAGCGCCTGCGTGTGAACAAAAAGGCGTACGTGTTTATGGTTGCGACCTACGTCGCCGTACACGGCCGATGTTTTGAGACGATGGACGCGATCCTGCGCGAGAAGGGTACGCGGCTGCATTACGGCAAGGCGCTGCGGTGCGTGGGAAGCCAAAGCGTGGCTTACGAGCCATTTCCTGCGCCGCGCGTGATGGTGCCGTATGCAGACTGGCGCGCAGAAAGAATCGGCCGGGAAGTCGCCGCAAAGCGGCAGAATCGGTATCCTGCGGCGTCGATCCTGACGAAAAAACTGCACGAAAAGATGATGATGCCGTTTATTGCCGTGCAGCATGAGTATGACAAAGGCTTTTATACCACGGATCAGTGTGTCGGCTGCGGCCTGTGCAGCCGAATCTGCCCCTGCGGAAATATCAGCCTCTCCGAGGGCCGCCCGGTATGGAATCACGGGTGTATCGGCTGCAATGCCTGCGTGGTGTATTGTCCCAAAAAGGCGATTCTGTTCCAGACGCCGGAGGCGTACCGCCAGCTCGACAACGTGATTACCAGGCGGCTCGGTCTGCCCGATCGGCGGACGAGGTATCATAACCCGCATATTACCGCGCGGGATCTGATCGCTGAGTGCGAAGTGGTGGAGCATTGACGGAAACGGGAGGCGGAAACAGCAGGCGGCGCTGCGCGAAAGCAGAAGCCGGCGATTCGATGCTTCCTGCATTATAATATAAAGGCCGGGCGGGGAAGCCCGGTCTTTTTGTGTCTTCGGCCGGCGCCTGCCGATCCGCGTCGCGGCGCACCCGAAAACGCCGCGGAAGGAGCGGGGGGGCGATGGCTACGCCAGATCCGCGCCCGTCCCACACAGCAAACGCTGCATATCTTCTGGAATAGGAGCTGTAAAGGAAAGCTCCTTGTGGGATATTGGGTGCGTAAAACGCAGGAGATACGAGTGCAGAGCGCTCCGCGCGATCAGCGCCGCGTCCTCCGTGCCGTAGAGCCAATCGCCGGCAAGGGGGTAGCCCAGCGCGCTCATGTGTACGCGCAGCTGATGCGTGCGCCCCGTGTGCGGAATCAGACGCAGCAGGGTGAAGCGCCCGTTTTGCGCGAGCACCTCGTACGTCGTGCGGCTGGGAAGCCCGTCCGGCACGACGCAGCGCTTGACGATCGAGCCTTCCGCGCGGCCGATGGGCAGGTCGATCTCTCCGCGCTCGGGCGTAACCCGGCCGACGGCCACCGCGCGATACTCCCGATACAGCGCCTCGGTGTGCAGGGCACGGCGCAGCCGGTCGTGCACGTAGCCGGTTTTGGCGGCGAGGAACAGTCCGCTCGTGCCCTTGTCCAGACGGCTGACGAAGTGCGCCACGCTGCCCTCGCCCAGGTAGGACAGCAGCGCGCCGGCCATGCTGGGGGAGTCGGGAGAGCCGGATTTCGGGTGCATGGCGACGCCGGCGGGCTTGTCGATCACCAGAAGGTCCTCATCCTCGTAGACGATGGAAAGCGCAAGCGGGCAGGGGAGGACGAACTCCGGCGGCGCGCCGCGCTCAGCGAGCGTTACGCTGAGCGTATCGCCCGTGTGGACGATGGCGTTGACGTGAACGGCGCTGCCGTTGAGCAGGATTGCGCCTTCGCGCCATTTGAGGCTTTTGAGCAGGGAATAGGACAGCTGCAGTGCGCCGCGCAGAACGGCCTTGACCGGATAGCCGTCCCATTGCGGCGCAACGGTGTGATGCAGGATACGCAGAACGGTTCACCTCCTTTTGCAAAAACAGTATAGCATATTTTTTTGAAATGTGGTAAACTATCTGAACGCAAAACTTTTCAGGGATTCCAGGAGGACGCGATGGACCGTTATACGATTTGCTTGATGAACGATTCCTTCCCGCCGATCATCGATGGGGTGGCAAACGCGGTGGTCAACTACGCCGCGAATATTGAACAGAAGCTGGGCCGTGCGCTGGTCGTAACCCCGGCGATGCCCGGAATGGACGACACAATCTATCCGTTTCCGGTGCTGCGCTATCCCAGCATCGACACGCGCAAGCTGGTGGGGTATGTAACGGGGTATCCCTTCTCGCCCGACGTGGCGCGCCGCTTGAACGAGGAGAACGTCGCCCTGCTGCACACGCACTGCCCGATGACGTCGATGCTGCTGGCGCGCTCGCTGCGCGGCGTGATCGACGCGCCGCTGGTGTTCACTTACCACACAAAATACGATATCGACATCGCCAAGGCGCTGCACAGCAAGGCGCTGCAGGAGAGCGCAATCCGCGCGCTGGTGCAAAACATCAACGCCTGCGACGAGGTTTGGGTCGTCAGCCGCGGCGCGGGGGAGAATCTGCGCGCCCTGGGTTACGAGGGCGACTATATCGTGATGGGCAACGGCGTGGACGTGCCGCGCGGACGGGTGGATCAAGCGCTGATCGACCGCGTCTGCGCGCCGTATGACCTGCCGCAAGGCGTACCGGTGTTCCTGTTTGTCGGACGGATGATGTGGTATAAGGGCCTGCGCATCATTCTGGATGCGCTTGCGGCCCTGCGCGCGCAGGGCGTCGCGTTTCGCATGGTCTTTATCGGGGACGGCGCGGACGGCGCCGAGGTGCGCAGCTGTGCGGAGGAATTGGGCTTGGCGGACTGGTGCGTTTTTACCGGCGCGATTATCGAGCGCACGGTCATTCGCGCCTGGTATTGCCGCGCGGACCTGTTCCTGTTTCCCTCAACCTTCGATACGAACGGGCTCGTCGTGCGGGAGGCGGCGGCCTGTGGCACGGCGACGGTGATGGTGTCGGGAAGCTGTGCGGCGGAGGGTGTAACGGATGGCCGAAACGGCTTTTTCATTGCAGAAAACGCCGCGTCGATGGCCAACAGGCTCCGGGAACTGTGCGCGCAGCCGGAGCAAATGGCGCGCGTCGGAGAGCGCGCCTGTGCAGAGCTGTACCTATCCTGGGAAGATGCAGTCGAGCGTGCGTACGAACGCTACGAGATCGTGATCGACCGTTACCGCTCCGGACGTTATCCCCGGCACGACAAGCCGATGGACAATTTCCTGAAATCCCAGGGGGATCTGATGGACGCCATCGCCCAGATTGACAGCGCGGGGGCGGAAGTGCGCGGGAAGCTGCGGCAGGCGCAGAACGATTTCAAGCAAGGGTACAGCGAGCTTGTCGAGCGCCGCATGGAAGATCTGGACCGGCGCAAGGAACTGCTTTTGTCCGTGCTCGACCCAATGGACCGATATTTATAACGATGAAAAAGACGGCGGGAAATCCTCGCCGTCTTTTATCGTATCAGCCGCGTAAGTGCGCCGGGACGGCTCACTCCGCGCGCGGCAGGCGCTCCATCGGACGCCAAAGCAGCACCGCGATGACTACGGTCAGCACGCCGGCGATCAGGATGGGGATGGAGTAGAGGAAGGAGTAAATCCACGGATTGGTCATATGCAGACCGTAAATATCGTGCATATACGCGCGCCAAAGCGTTGCGCCGGTGATCCAAATGGATACGAAACGCCCCAGGCAGCCCAGCGTTGCGCCCAGCACCACGCCGCCCTTGCCCCGGTTGCGGCCCACGCCGGCCAGACCGATGAGCGTGCAGGCGATCACATAGTCGCCCAGGATCGACTGCCAGCCGATGGCAATGCCGCCGCCGAGCATAAAGTCGATTACGCCGAGCGCCAACCCGGCCAGCAGACCCTTGCCCAGCCCCCAGCGCAGCGCGTAGAGTACGATGGGCAGCATCATCAGCGAGACGGAGCCGCCCTCAGGCATATGCCAGATCTTGATGTAGCCCAGCACCTCCGCTGCGGCGACCATCAGCGCGCCCTCCACCAGGGCGCGGGTATTGCGGGAAATGTTTTGCATCGTCTACCTCCAAAAAGAAAAGCATTGCAATGACGGCGCAAAGCAATGCAAAAAGGCTCCTATCCTCCGCATTCCTACGCCGGCATTACCCGGATCAGGTGTGAGGGACTGGGACGGCGATACGCCCCGATCTCAGCCGGCATGACGCCAGCGCCCCTTGGGATGCGTCTATCGTAGCGCACGATGCGATATTTGTCAATACTTGACTTGCACAGAGCCAATCAGCACAAAAAAGACAAAGAAAATGCGAAATGCTGTTGTCTTTTTGGCTGGATATGCTAAAATAACGATCAAGGAAGTTTCCGTTTTTTCGTTTTAACAAAAGAGGTAGTTTTCATGGCGACGTTTGTGGTCAACGGGCAGACCGTGAAGTGTGAAAAAAACCAAAAGCTCATTCGCTTTCTGCGCGACACCCTGCACCTGACGAGCGTGAAGGACGGGTGCAGCGAGGGCGCCTGCGGCACCTGCCACGTGCTGATCGACGGCAAACCCACCAAGGCCTGCGTGCCGCAGACCGACAAACTGGAGGGCAAGACGATATTGACCGTCGAGGGATTGAGCCAGTGGGAAAAGGATGCTTTTACCTGGGCCTTCGGCGAGGCGGGCGCAGTGCAGTGCGGCTTTTGCATTCCCGGCATGGTGATCTGCGCCAAGGCGTTGATCGACGCAAATCCGGCGCCCTCGCGGGAGGAGGCGGCCTTTGCCATCCGCAACAACATCTGCCGCTGCACGGGCTACGTCAAGATCATCGACGGGATCCTGCTCGCTGCGCGTGTGATCCGCGAAGGGGAAATACCTGTAAAGGAGAATAACTTTGCAGTTGGCGCGCGCGTGCACCGCATCGACGTGGCGGAAAAAGTGCAGGGCTACGGCCAGTATCCCGACGACGTGTACGTGGAGGGGATGTGTTACGGTGGCGCGGTGCGCACGGCCTATCCGCGAGCGCGGGTGCTCTCGATCGACACGAGCGAGGCGGAGGCGCTCGACGGCGTCGTGTGTGTCGTAACGGCGAAGGATATTCCCGGACAAAACTACGTGGGCCATATCGTTAAGGACCAGCCAACGCTGGTCCCGGTCGGGGAGATCACGCACTACCTGGGCGATTCCGTGGCGTTGGTGTGCGCGCACGACCAGGAGACGCTGGAGCGGGCGAAGCAACTGGTAAAGGTGGAATATGAGGTTTTGCCAGCCGTCCACAACCCGGACGAGGCGGCCGCTCCCGGCGCGCCGCTGGTGTTTGAAGAGCGCGTGGACAACGTGCAGGCGCACAAGTTTATCACCCGCGGAGACGCGGATGCGGCGCTGCAATTTGCCGATTACGTCGTCCGCCGCACGTTTGAAACGCCCTGGACGGAACACGCTTTTCTGGAGCCGGAGTGCTGCGTGGCGCTGCCCCTTCCAAACGGCGGCGTAAAGCTGCTGACCACGGACCAGAGCGCGCATACCACCCTGCACGAGTGCGCGGCGATGCTTGACGCGGACTACGACCACTGCCTGGTGCAGAATATGCTCGTGGGCGGTGGCTTCGGCGGCAAGGAGGATATGTCCGTGCAGCACCATGCGGCGCTGCTGTGCCACGTGGCGCGCGTGCCGGTAAAGGTCAAGCTCAGCCGGGCGGAATCCATCCTGGTCCATCCCAAGCGCCACCCCTTCCGTATGGACGTAACGATGGGCTGCAATCGGGACGGCATCATTCAGGGGATCAAGGCGAAAATCGTGGCCGACACGGGGGCGTTTGCCTCGCTGGGCGGGCCCGTGCTGGAGCGCGCATGTACGCACGCGGCGGGGCCCTACGCCTACGAGAACGTCGAGGTGGACGGCCGGACGTACTATACGAACAACCCGCCGGCGGGCGCATTCCGCGGCTTTGGCGTAACGCAGTCGTGCTTTGCGACCGAGTCGCTTTTGAACGAGCTGGCGGATCTGGTCGGCATCTCCCCGTGGGAGATCCGCTATCGCAACGCGATCCGTCCCGGCGGCGTGCTGCCCAACGGACAGCGCGTGGGCCCGGAGACGGGACTGGTCGAGACGCTGGAGGCCATCAAGCCGTACTACGACGCGGCGGTCGCCGCGGGTGAGCCGGTGGGCATCGCCTGCGCCATGAAAAACGCCGGCGTCGGCGTGGGACTGCAGGACTGGGGGCGCGTGAAGCTGATCGTCGAGGCCGACGCGAAGGTGCACATTTATACCGGTGCGTCCTGCATCGGACAGGGCCTCGGCACGGTGCTCAAGCAGATGGTCGTGAGCAATGCGGGCGTGAAGCCAGAGGACGTGGTTTACGAGCGCAGCAACACCTGGATCGCGCCGGACAGCGGCGACACCTCCGGTTCGCGTCAGACGCTCATCACCGGCGAAGCCGTGCGCCGCGCAAGCGTGCAGCTGCGCGAGGCGCTCAAAACCAAAACGCTGGAGGAACTGAAACTGCGCGTTTTCTACGGCGCGTACTACGCCGTAACCGATCCGCTGGGCACGCCGGTGGACCATCCCGTGTCCCACGTGGCCTACGGCTACGCCACGCAGCTTTGCGTGCTCGACCGGGAGAGCGGCCGCATCAAGCAGATCGTCGCCGCGCACGATGTGGGCAAGGCGATCAATCCGCTCTCCTGCGAGGGGCAGATCGAGGGCGGCGTGGTGATGTCCATGGGCTACGCGCTCACCGAGCGCTATCCCATCGACGACGATTGCAGGCCGACCGCGCGCTACGGCACGCTGGGCCTTTTCCGTGCCAACCAGATCCCGGAGATCCGCGCGATCGTGGTGGAAAAGCCGGGGCTTGACTTTGCCAACGGCGCGATCGGCATTGGGGAGATCACGGCCATTCCCACCGCGCCGGCGATTGCAGACGCCTATTTCCGCCGCGACGGACTGCGGCGCACGACGCTGCCGCTGGAGAATACACCGTATGAAAAAAAGTGAGCAATACCGCTCTTTGACCGATAAAACGACGCAACAGGGGGAAATACGCATGAAACGGATCCTAATCATCTATACCGGCGGCACCATCGGCATGACGCGCACGGAGCAGGGCTACGCACCAAAGAGCGGATACTTCCGTGCCGCGCTGGACGCCATTGGCGAGCTGCGCGATCCCCAGATGCCCGCGTGGGAGCTGTATGAGATGTCGCCGCTGCTGGATTCGTCCAACATGACGGTGCGCGAGTGGAACGAGATTGCAAAGCGGATTGCCGCACATTACGACGAGTACGACGGGTTCGTCATTCTCCACGGGACGGACACGATGGCTTACACGGCTTCGGCGCTTTCGTTCATGCTGGAAAACCTGAGCAAGCCCGTGGTACTGACCGGCTCGCAGATCCCGCTGTGCGAGATCCGCAGCGACGGGCGCGATAATATCATCACCTCGCTGCTGATCGCTGCGGCGGGGCGCGTGCATGAGGTGTGCCTGTACTTCGGCGGGCACCTGCTGCGCGGCAATCGCGCAACGAAGTACTCCGCCGACGGGCTGATGGCCTTTCTCTCGCCCAATTATCCCAATCTGGCCGAGGCGGGCATCACCGTTCGCTACCATGAAAAATCCCTGCTCCCGAAGGGGCAGGGCGCGCTGCGGCTACAGCTTTTGGAAAACGTGCCGATCGGCGTTTTGAAGGTTTTCCCCGGTATTCAGTTCGACCTGTTCGAATCCATCATGACCGAAAAGCTGCGCGGCATCGTGATCGAAACCTTCGGCGCGGGCAATATCCCCGGAGAAGGGGACGCGCTGCTGCCGATCATCCGCCGGGCGTTTGCCAACGGCACGGTGCTGACCGTGTGCTCCCAGTGCCCGCAGGGCACGGTATCGCTCGGCGCATATGAGACGAGCAGTTCGCTCAAGCGCGCCGGTGCGGTCAGCGGATACGATATGACCACCGAGGCCGCGGTCGCCAAGCTCTACTATCTCTTTAGCTGCGGCTACGACAAGGAAAAGGTCAAGGAGATGATGGAGCACGACCTGCGCGGCGAGCTGACGGTTTAAGGCGCACGGTCCAGCGCCTGCGGCGTATCCACGTCGATCAGCTCGCCCTCGCCCACCTCGTAGAGGAGCAGGTCGCTTTTGTGGCGGCGGATGACGGCGCTGCCGCCGACGTCGCCGGAAAGGGCGCACAGCTCCGGGAAAAAGCGGGCGGGGAAGATGCAGGGATTGCCGCGCACGCCGCCGCTGCTCATGGCGACGATGTGCGCCGGATGACGCAGGTAGAACGCGATTTCGCCGGCCACGCTCTCGCGCCGCAGCCACGGCTGATCGGCTACCTGATAGACGATGGCGTCGCAGGTATCCATCAGCGCCTGCGTACCCAGACGAACGGTGCGGCTCACCCCCAGATCGGGGCGGTCGTTGCGCACGCAGAGAAAGCCCATCGCGAGCGCAAGGCGTTCCACCTCGTCGTACTGCGTTACGACGCATACGCGCGTGAGCGCCTCGCGCGGCACAGCCTCCAGCGCGCGGCGGATCATGGTCTGGCCGTCCACCGCGGCGGAGAGCTTGTTTCCACCGAAGCGGCTGGCGCTGCCTGCGGCCATCACCACGCAGCCGATGCGCAGGGGAGAGGCGTTTGCTTCCATGGCGGTTCCTCCGTTTTTTGCTGCTTTGATTGTAGCGCCGCGGCGGGGGCAAGTCAAGGGAAAACGAGCGGGATGGACCCGATACGGCGACGCAGGCGCGATACGGGTTTTCATCGTTGGATGAGTTTTTTAAGAGGGACAGTCAGTGGGACGACGCGCAGGCTTTTGGCAGGAGGAGCGCAAGTATGAGCAAAGTGGGAAAAAGTGAAGTCCGTGTGGACGCGTTCGATAAGGTTACCGGCCGCACGAAATACTATGAAGACCGCGTCCCGGCGTGCGCGCTCTACGCGCGCATCAAGCACGCGGAAAAGGCGCACGCCGTGGTCGCCGCAGTGGACACCTCCGCCGCGGCGCGGATCCCCGGCGTTGTAAAGATTTTGACCTGTTTTGACGTGCCGGATATTCCCTTCCCCACGGCGGGGCATCCCTGGTCGATGGACCCGGGGCACCAGGACGTGGCTGACCGGCGCCTGCTCAACCGGCATGTGCGCTACTGGGGGGACGACGTGGCGGTCGTGATCGCGGAAAGCGAGCTTGCGGCGGTGCAAGGCGTGCGCGCGCTGAAAGTGGAATACGAGGAGCTTCCCTTCGTGCTCGACGTGCAGGAGGCCATGCAGCCCGGCGCGCCGGTGCTGCACGAGGCGTATCCCGACAACGTTCTCAAGCACACCGAGCTGCGCAAGGGCGATTATCAGGCGGCGACGCAAAAGCCGGGATTGGTCAAGGTCGAAGGCTGGTACTACAGGCCCACAGTGCAGCACTGCCACATCTAAAACAATGGCTGCTTCGCCTATGAGGAAAACGGGCGTATCGTGGTCGTTTCGTCCACGCAGATCCCGCACATCATCCGCCGCATTGTGGGCCAGGCGCTCGGCCGGCCCTGGGGCGATATCCGCATTGTCAAGCCCTATATCGGCGGCGGCTTCGGCAACAAGCAGGACGCGCTCTACGAGCCGCTGTGCGCGT
>CAMZIO010000030.1 GCA_947307255.1 uncultured Clostridia bacterium
AAGACGGGGATCGGCGGTGTACACGCCCTCCACGTCCGTATAGATCTGGCAAAGCTCCGCGTGAAAGGCCTCCGCCAGCGCCACCGCGCTGGTGTCCGATCCGCCGCGTCCCAGCGTCGTCAGGTCGCCGGCTTCGTCCACGGCCTGAAAGCCCGCGACCAGCACCACGCGCTGCGCGTCCAGCTCCGCTTTCACGCGCTCGTGGCCGATGCGTTCAATGCGCGCGTCCGTGTGTGTGCCGTCCGAGCAGATCGGCACCTGCCACGCACAAAGCGAAACCGCCGGCACGTCCAGGCGCCTGAGCGCTATGGCGCACAGCGCGACCGACATCTGTTCTCCTGCGGCCAGCAGCATATCCAACTCGCGCGGATCCGGCTGCGCGGCCAGCTCGTGCGCCCGGTCCAGCAGGACATCCGTGGTATCGCCCTGCGCCGAAAGCACCGCAATCACGCGATGTCCCGCCGCGCGCGTCCTTTGTATGATATGGGCAACGTGCAGCACTTTCCCGGCGCTGCTGAGCGAGCTGCCGCCGAATTTCTGCACAATGAGGCTCATGGCTGATCCCCTCTTACAAAAAACATGGATTGGCTGACTGTGCAAACAGTCCTCCAATCCATGTTATGAGCACGCTCCGCCCGCGGTTAACCCGCCAGGATCTCAAACCGAACCACGCCAGCGAGCGCCAGCACGTTCTCCATCAGCTTTTCCAGGCTCTCGCACATTCCGGACGTCTCCGCCGAGACGGTAACCGCCGCGCAGCCGTCGGTCGGGATGCCCTGGTGGATCGTGAGTATATTTGCCCCGGACGCGGCAAAAATAGAAAGGACGTTGGACAGCATCCCCGTATTGTTTTTCATCAAAATATAAAACGTGATGATCCGCCCCGCCTTTATATCGGTAAAGGGTTGCACCGCATCCCGGTATTTATAAAACGCGCTGCGGCTGATGCCCACCAGGCGCGCCGCCTCCTGCGCGGTGGACGCCTCTCCCGCGCGCAGCAGCCGATTTGCCTCCGCCACCTTCAAAAAAATCTCCGGCAGCGCGTGCGCCGCCACCAGATAGTATTTGTTCTCCTGTGCCATATCGTTCCCCTCTCGCAGCCAGACGTCTTTCCTCTGGCCCTTATGCTACCATACGCACCTGTCTTTTTCAAGTCCCGCCGGAGAAAAGCTCGGAAAGGAGCACGCCATGACGGATCAACAGCTTCGGTCCTTTTTGCTTTACACCGCTTCCGCCTGTGCGGCGGCCGGCATCTTCTATCTGTGCGTGCGCTACGTCCTCTGGTGGGCGCTGCCGTTTTTGCTCGCCTTCGCCGTCGCCGCGCGGATCGAGCCGGTCATCCGACGCCTGCAGGAACGTTTTCATTTTCGCCGCAGCTTTTCCGCGCTGGTGCTCACGCTCTTCCTGCTCTTTCTCCTCGGCGGACTTGCTTCGCTCCTGGGCAGCACGCTGCTCGGCGAGGCCTCCGATCTTCTTGCCCGGGCACCGCGGCTGCTCGCACAAGCACCGGCCGCGTTTTCCGCGCTGCTGCAGCACATCGAGCGTTACTGCGCCGCCTGTCCGCCCTGGCTGCGGACCTATCTGGAGTCCGCACTTGCGAGCGGCGCAACGCAGGCGGAGGATCTTCTCTCGACGCTGTCCGCCCGCGCGCTGCAGCGCGTGGGCGCTCTTGCCGGCGCCCTGCCCGGCGCGGCGCTCTGGTGTGCGACCGCGGTGCTGGCGCTGTATTTTACCGCCTCATCCTACCCGGCGCTGCGCGCCGCCGCCTATCGGCGGCTCTCCGGCAGGGCGATGCGCTCCCTGCGCATCTTCCGCAGCGGCGTCAGCGGCTCGCTTGCGCGTTGGCTGCGCGCGCAGGCCGTTATCGGCGGCGTAACCTTCCTGCAGCTGCTGCTCGTCTTTTTGCTCCTGCGCCAGAGCTACGCCCTGCTGCTCTCGCTGCTCATCACGCTGGTAGATGCGCTGCCGGTATTCGGCACGGGGACGGTACTCATCCCCTGGGCGCTGGGCGAGCTTCTGCTGGGAAGCACGCCGAAGGCGGTCGCCCTATCCGCCCTGTATCTTTGCACGCAGCTCGTGCGCAACGCACTCGACGCCCGCCTGCTGAGCGCGCAGGCGGGGTTGCCGCCCATCGCCTCGCTCGCGGCGATGTATCTGGGCTTTCGCGCCTTCGGCGTGGGCGGGATGATCCTGCTGCCGTTTCTGCTTTTACTCGGCGCACAGGTCCTGCATCTGGCACGCGCGCAGCGCTGAAAAAAAGCCCGCCCGCGTCGTGCGGGCGGGCTGAGCCTGTTTACTGTGCCTCGATCCGGGCCAGCGCGCCGAAGTACTTCTCCCGCATTTGCTGATAATGGCGGTTGAACTCCGCGTCCTTGCCCTGATGGAGCTGCTGAATATAATCGTGATGGTTGTTCATGATGCTGTTGTCGTACTGAGAGAGGATATATACGCCAAGATTCGAACACTGATCGCCGATACGCTCAATATTGACCAGAATATCCAAAAACGTCAGCCCGGCGTATACGGTGCATTGCCCGTCCCGCAGGCGGCGGATGTGGTTGCTGCGCAGCGTGGCCACCAGATCGTCCACGACCTCCTCCACCGGCTCAATGCAGCGGGCGGCCTGGATATCCAGCGCCGTAAAGCCCTGATAGGTAAAATTCAGGATTTCTTCCAGCGCTTTGCGCAGTATCTCCAGCTCGGCCAGCGCCATGGCGGAAAACTGCGCGCCCTTATCCTGCAGCTCCGACGCGTTTTCCGTGAGATTGACGGCATAATCCCCGATACGCTCAAATTCCGAGAAGCATTGGATATAAAAATTCAACAGGTCGTTGCCGTGCCCCTGCTGCACGTGCGGCGAGAGCTTGATGAGGTAGTTGTCCACATGATCTGCCAGCTGGTCGATGTGGTCTTCGTTTTCGTTGATCACACGGATCTTTTCGATGTCATACTTCTGCAGTACGGACATCGCATTCATCACCGCGTCGCGGGACAGCCGCGCCATGGTGGCGATCGCCGTCTCCGCGCTGGAGAGGGCCAGCGCCGGAGAGGTATAAAACTTCTCGTCCAGCAGCTCCAGCTCACGGTCGACATTCTCGCCGATCTGTGCGTCGTCCTTGACGATCAGTCGGGATAGCTGTTCAAACTTGCCGCAAACCGGCAGCAACACAACAGCGGCAAACAGGCGGAACACCGTGTGGATATTGGCGATGCCGCCAGAGGTCATCGTCCGATTCCAGAGGCCGTCCAGATAGCCGAAGCGGTGGAGCAGCATCACGGCGAGAATGATCAGCGTCGAGCCTGCGATATTGAAGAGGATGTGGATGATACCCGTGCGCTTGGCGTCTGCCTTGGAGCCGATGGAGCAGACAATAGCGGTGGTCACGCAGTCGCCGATGTTGACGCCGATGATGATCGCATACACCGAGGCAAAGGTCAGCGCGCCGGTCATGGACAGCGCCTGCAGGATACCGATGGTCGCCGACGAGCTCTGGATCAGAAAGGCTACGCCCGTACCGGTCAGGAAGCCCAGCACCGGCGTATCCGCCAGGCGGACAAACATCTGCGCAAAAGTCTCCGACTGCGAAAGCGGCGACACCGCTGCGGTCATGTTCAAAAGGCCGGTGAAGAGGATGCCGAAGCCCATGGCAATACGCCCAATCGTATCGGAATGCCTGGTATTCACCGCCATAATCATCACGATGCCGATCAGCGCGGCGAGCGGCGCCAACGTAGAGGGCCGGAACAGATTGAGCCACGTGCCTCCGCCTGCATCCAGATCCAGCAAACGGATGATCTGACCGGTGATCGTGGTACCGACGTTGGCGCCGAGAATAATGCCGATCGACTGGCGCAGGGAAAGGATTCCCGCGCCAACCAAACCAGAGGTCAGCACGATGGTCGCCGTGGAGCTTTGGATCACCGCCGTAACGACCAGGCCCAGCAAAAAGCCGATAAACGGATTGTTCGTTACCTTTTCCATCGCCTGCTTGAGCGCGCCGGAGGAACCTTCCTTCAAGGCATCGCCCATCAAACGCATACCATAGAGAAACAGCGCCAACCCGCCGAAAAGCGAGATCACGTTGAAAACCGTCATAGCCGCAAGTACTCCTATCTTTCGTATTTCGGCGCGCACCGCCGGGCAACGCACCCGAAGCGGCGTACATCGAACTCTCACCAGATACTATGTTAGCATAATTCCGTCGGATTGCAAGGTATTTTTCACGCAAAGGCGGCTAATTTCCCCTCGATGCGCATACAATGGAGCACACCCTTGCATAGAAAGGAGCGTTTCTCTTGTCCGATCTTCCGCACGCAACGGATACGTCGCCGGACTGGCTCTTTGCCGAGATCGACCGTTCCTTCGGCTCGATGGAGGATTTTCGCCGCGTGCTGCGCGAGCAGTGCGCGGACGTGCGCCGCGGCAAAAGCGTGCATTTGATCTGCACGCCGCAGGGTTCGCTGCGCCTGCTGCACGAGGCGCCGCACGGCCGGGCGCACGGGAACGTGCTGATGACGTTTGCCGCGGCGCACGATGCGCGGGAGCCGACGGTCGACCTGCGTCTGCTGGCGCTGCGCTACCTGCGCTATCTGCAAACCCGTCCGCCCTATCCGCTGCCCTGAGCCGAGGCGCAAAACGGGGTGGGAAACGCCTCGCGTTCCCCGCCCCGTTTTTTCGTTTTTTCTTTATTCGTCGGTAAAACGAACCGCCTTTTCAAACAGCTCCTGCACGTCTTCCGCCGGCTCCTTCGACGCCAGCGAGACCAGAACCGCCGCGATAAGCCCCGCGAAAAAGCCGGGGATGATTTCGTAGATCCCGGAGGCGCTGCACCAGACCAGCCAGCCGACGTCCACCAGCGCGCCGACCACAATGCCGGCCACCGCGCCGGAGAAGGTAAAGCGCTTCCAATACAGACTCAGCAAGATCGCCGGGCCGAAGGCGGCGCCGAATACGCCCCAGGCGTTGGAGACGAGGCTCATGATGGACCCCGCGTCGGGGTCGGACGCGATCAGCAGCGCGGCAAGCGCAATCGCCAGCACGACCAGGCGTCCCGCCCAGAGCATCTCGCGCTCGCCGGCCTTTCCCTTGCGCAGCACGGGCTTGTACACGTCGCTTGCGAAGGCGGACGCCGCCGCCAGCAGTTGGCTGTCCGCCGTGCTCATCGCGGCGGACAGCACCGCCGAGAGCAGGATGCCGGACAGCGCGCCGGGGAAGATACGCCGCACCGTGGTGATAAACACGAGGGATTCGGCGTTGACCGCCGCGTCATATCCCAGCAGCAGCCGCCCCACAATGCCCATCACCGCAGCGGCAAAGACGATCAAAAGCGTCCAGAAAATGCCAATTTTTGCCGATTTTTTCAGCTCGCTCTGCGATTTGAGCGACATGAAGCGGATGATGATATGCGGCATACCGAAGTAACCCAGCCCCCAGCCGAAGCCGGAAACGATATCCTTCCAGCTGGAAAAGGCGTTCCAATAGCCCGCCGGGATTTCGGAAAACGTGCTGCCGTCGAGCAAAAACGCGGCAAAGATCGGCGCGATCAGCAGTGCGCCGAGCATCAGCAGCCCCTGGAAAAAGTCCGTCCAGCACACGGCGGAGAAGCCGCCGAGGAAGGTATAGCTGATGATCACCGCCGCGGCAAGATACATGGCGGTGGATGCGTCAATGCCGATGACCGTGTGGAACAGCGTGCCGCAGGCCTTGATCGACGACGCCGCGTACACCGTATAGGCAAGCAGGAAAATCACCGCGCAGAGGATCTGCAGCGCGCGGGACTTTGAGAGAAAGCGGTTGGTCAAATACTGCGGGATCGTAATGGCGTCGTTCGCCACGATGGAAAAGCGGCGCAGGCGCGGCGCCTCATACAGCCAACTGAGCGTATACCCCACGGCCAGACCCACGGAGATCCACACCTGCCCCAGACCAAGCGCGTACACCGAGGTCGGCAGGCCCATGAGCACCCAGGCGCTCATGTCTGACGCGCCGGCGGAAAGCGCCGTAACCCACGCGCCCATCTGCCGCCCGCCTAAAAAGTAGCTCTTATCGCCGCCGTCCCTGTTTTTCACAAAAAACCACACGCCAACGCCGAGCATAAAGACGAGATAAATGAAAAAAACGATACTCTCCGAACGGAACATAAACGAACACCTCACAGCGGGCAAGCCCGATATTTACTGTGGGCAGTATATCACAAAGAAAAGTAGACGTAAATACAGTACAAAGTACAGAATAAATTCTGTACTTTGTACTGTATTATATACGATTTTCCTTTTGTTATCAACCGTTTTTTAATAGACGATTTTTGGTTCTTACAATGATACGAAAAAATTATTTTCGTGCACGGAACGCCTGCAGAAACAGCGGCGTCATGCGCTGGGCGTAGTTGGGCAGCGAATACTCGCCGCCGCTGAGGCACCAATCGTACATCAGCGCACGCTCAAACATGGCGTACGCCTTGACGATCTCGCTGACGGTGAAGTCCGCGCGGATCTCGCCGCGCGTCTGCCCCTCGGATATGATCTGGCGCAGCAGCTTGAAATACGTACGGTTGCGGTCGAGCAGATGCTTTTCCCCCTTCGTAACCAGCTGCGAGGAAAACAGCCGCGAGAGCAGGTCCAGCGAAACGGTGTTTTCAATCACCACGAAAAGTGAGTGATTGAGATATTCGAGCAACGCAACGCTCTCGGTCGGGCGATCTTCCCGGCGCATCAGTTCTTCGTACTTCTCATCGAACAGCACGGACAGCGAGCTGAGCAGCGCGTCTTTCCCGTCAAAATAGTGGTAAAACGAACCCTTGGAGGTCTCGGATTCAAAGATGATATCCTCCACCGTCGTATCCTCGTATCCCTGCTCGTAAAAGAGCTTCCACGCCGCGGCGACGATACGCCCCTTGGTATTCCTCGTATTCTTTTTGCCCATGTGCACGCCGCCTTTCTTCTCCCCTTCAGGGATGGGATTCTCTGCACTTATCATAGCGGATGAGGCACGCCGGTGTCAAGCCGTCCGCCCCGCCGCAGAAGCGAAAAAGCAAATCTCTCCGCTTTTCGCCCGACGCCGACCTTCTTTTGGAATTTCACAGATTTTTTGTGCCAATATCCCAAATTTAACAGAAACCATCTGTTGCTTTTTTGCCGTTTTTATATATAATATCTCCATCTCTACGCAAAGGAAAATGGCATATGTTTAACGAAGATTTTGCTCACAGATTGAGCCAACTGCGCGCAGGCATGGGCGTTTCCGCCCGCGATATGAGCCTGTCCATCGGTCAAAACGCCGGGTATATCAACAGTATTGAGAACAAGAAGTCCCTTCCCTCCATGACCGTATTCCTCAGTATTTGCGATTACCTCGGCATCGCTCCCAGCGAGTTTTTTGACGTCGATTCAAAGCACCCTGCCAAGCTGCGCGGGGTCATAGAAAATCTGAAAAAGCTGGACGAGCGCCAGTTTTGCAGCATCGCGTCGATTATCGCGGATTTAGCCTCTTGAGTATCCGCCCACTTCTTCTCAGCGCAGCACGGCGAATACAACCGTGCGCAAGCGTATCGCTGCGCCGTGCCGCCCGATCCGGCTCGCCGGTCCGTCTTTATTCCGGGCTTACCCTCCGTTCGGCAACGTATTGACGCCGCCCCTCCTCGCTGCGCAGGCCTTGTCCGAACCGGAAACGGCGTCCTTTCGCGAGCGGCATCCCTGCTGCGCCATGGTACACAGAAAAAACGGCAGGTCAAAACCTGCCGTTTTTTCTGTGTCTATCGGATAAACCTTCTCTTTTTTCGCCAGGCTTCAAGTCTGCATAGGGTGAGCCCGAGAGGGGATGGGAGTCCCCTTCCAATGAATTGGATTCATTCGCGCCGCAAAGCGGCGCGATACCAGAAGGACAGGACTTGCTTCGCAAGTCCTGTCCTTCTGTGTAATCCCAACACTATAGATGCCTGATATGTTTCCTCCCGGTACAACACCACAAGCGTTTTGTAAAGCAACAATCAGTGGAATCTACGGTTTGCAGGCAGAAAACAAGGTGTTTTTGTCTTAAATTGTGCGAGAAATGACATTAACTTTTGTAATTACATCCCTCAAACGGTCATCACCAAGCATATATTCAAGAGCATCGTCAGCGGTATCGCATACTTTTTCTGTCTCCGGTCTATTTGCTTGATAAATCGTTATTTTATTATTGGTTCCATAGCGAACAACTCCGTAAGTAACATTGTTCCAAACAAACTCAATTTCCGCCCCCCAGTTTAGACTGCGCTTGAATTCGCTAATGGTTTCAAAATTCATGCTGCCGTCTGGAACGATAATGTAATTGTCCATAGAAAATGTCCTCACATATTGCTTAAATTCAGGTGCGCCGCCAGGGTAATTAATAGGTGGCCCCGGCATGGGATGTTCATCAGGAGTGTTCCAATTGATTTTGTGATCATGGGGATTAGTATGTTTGTCTCCGCGGCTGTGATCTGTTTCATGCCTCTCGATTTCTGCACGACCATCACTGCCGATTTTTGTTCTGAATATCTCGCCGTTGCGCATTATGGTCGTTTTAATTTCTCCGGGTTTACCCCAGTAACGCTGATCTTGTGGCTTGTTTGGGTTTGGTTTCCATTTTCCGCCGTAAGCGCTGCCGCCGCCTTTTCCAATCAGATACGGCTCTATTGTATCATAATTTCCGTTCGGTGTGCTACCAATTTTAAACGCATCCAGATCATCTTTGTGAAAACTAC
This sequence comes from uncultured Clostridia bacterium, assembly GCA_947307255.1. GTDB lineage: Bacteria > Bacillota > Clostridia > Oscillospirales > Oscillospiraceae > Hominicoprocola. The sequence continues at coordinate 8,724 of CAMZIO010000030.1, forward strand.
GCTCATAGCTCATATACCGCCAGGAACTGAGGTCATAATCTACGTATACAATGTCACCCTGCATTTCGGAAAAAGGTGTGTTGTAGCAGATAATCTTTTCGGGTTCAATGCGCCGCAGCATCTCATTGTAACCAGCCATGAACCATTCTTTCTGGGCTTGTCGGTTATCATGTTCAGACGCCATGTAGGTGGAAACAGCAACTACACTTCCTTTTTCTATACCCTCAAAGCAAAAGTCAAAGGTGGATTCATCACCCCAGTTGACTGTGGGAACAACGCGGAGTCCTTTCGATGCCCAGTATGCGCCGCACCAGCGGTTGCGGAATACATTGTAAAGCTGCATCACCGGGGCCATTTCCAGATACATACTGAAATCGGGTGATAATACCGCCCTGTATCGAGACAACTTTTCGATGTCGTTGTCGGGATTCTTCCACACCCGCTCGAAACGGTAATCGTAAAGGAAGAAATGTACCATGCGATCGAGATGATTCTGATCTTCCAGATGGGTCTTGTCAAACCCGATCAACAATAGATTGTCAAAATCCCCCGGCTTTTCCTCAAATTTTGGAATGATTGGGATTTGCAGCTTTCCCTTGCCGGGAAACTGATTGCGCAACAAAGATTGACTGGTTCGGTAATTGTAATTTTCTTCGGTCATATGAAACCTCCTATATGTAGTGAGGAACAAGTCCTTCTACATTCGGGCTCCCAAAAGGCGAAAGTTGCACACTTTTGTGCAACAAATTTGAAAAGTTCACAGAAATTTAAAATAAGCAGGGCTTCTAAAGCCCTTACACTTGAGTAACCAAACAAAAATCGACAAGCTCTGTCGAAGCTTGTCGATTTATGGTACGCCCGATGCGATTCGAACGCACGACCTTCAGAGTCGGAGTCTGACACTCTATCCAGCTGAGCTACGGGCGCGTATTCTCTTTCGGTTCGGCAAATAAACGCTGCCGTCCAAAACCTCGTATAGTATAACAGAAAAACCGTCCGCTGTAAAGAAAAATTTGCCGGGAAAGATTGTTAAAAAAGTTGACAAGTTGCGCGTGCTATTTTATGATAGATTCATCCCGCAGAAAGAAGGCGCATATGAAAAGGCAACATATTTCCGACGCTGTGATCCGCCGGCTGCCCCGGTACTACCGCTATCTCGACGAATTGCACGCCAAGGGCGTGGTGCGCATTTCGTCCAACTCGCTGGGCAAGCGCATGGGCATTACCGCCTCCCAGATCCGCCAGGACTTGAGCTGCTTTGGCGAATTTGGTCAACAGGGTTACGGTTACAATATCACCGCGCTGCGCGCAGAGGTCGGCCATATCCTCGGCGTGGACGAAAAGCATCGCCTGATCGTGGTGGGGGCCGGCCATCTGGGGCACGCACTGCTGCAAAACTTTGACTTTGTGAGCAGCGGGTTCCGGCTCGACACCGCGTTCGACGTCTCCCCCGCGCTCATCGGCAGCACGATCAACGGCGTGCTGATCCGCGGGATCAACGAGTTGGAGGACTACTGCGCCGCCGTGCATCCGGCCGTGGCGGTACTGACCGTGCCGAAGGCTGTGGCGCAGGAGACGGCCGCCCGCCTGATCTCGCTTGGCGTTCGCGGCATTTGGAATTTTACGAATATGGAGCTGACGGTGGAAAGCGGCATATTCGTGGAGGACGTGCATTTTGCCGACAGTCTGCTCACCCTGAGCTATCGTATTTCCGCCGCCCCTCAGTTGGAAAAGGAGTCTTCATGAAAAAACGCAAGCTGTTATTCTGTGCGCTGCTCATTGCGCTGCTCTTCGTCGGGTACGCCGCGGCGACGGGCGGCGATTCCGGCGATCCGCTGATCTCTCTGTCCTATCTGCAAAACGTTTTCGCACCCTCCGCCCTGCGCACGGCGGAGCAGCGCCTGGACGATTCCGATCGGCGCATCACCGACGCCGTACTCGCCCCGGCAGGAGGGTCCTCTGCTCCGGCGCAGGGCTCCGCATGGGCACAGCGGCGGTATAAGCAGGGCGACGTGATCACCGGCTATACGGGAATGCAGCTTTTGCCCCTTGCCGGGGAGGTATCCGTGCAGTACGCCGCAGGCTGTGCGGTGGACGCCACCGACGGAGTTGAACTGGCCTCCGGCAAAACGTTGCGCTGCAATCACCGTTGCCTGGTGGCAGAGGATTCCACCGTGCAATTCACCGTTGTGTCCAAAACTGCGGTCATTGCCGCCGGCGGCGCGTATCGCTTGACCTCCTCCTCCGCCCCTGACTGCAACGCCATGGCGTCCGCACTCAAGGCGCTGTCCCTTTTCCGCGGCACCGGCGTCGGCATCGGCGAGGGCTTTGAACTGGAAAAGGTTCCCACCCGCGCCGAGGCGCTGGTCATGCTCATCCGCCTGCTGGGGGAGGAAAACGCCGCCCTTGCCTGCACCGCTCCGCAGCCGTTTGGCGACGTGCCAGACTGGGCTGCGCGCTACGTCGCCTACGCCTTTGAGCGGGGATACAGCAACGGCGTCGGCGGCGGTCAGTTCGGCACGACGATGGCCGCCTCCGCCACGATGTACGTCGAGTTCATCCTCCGCGCGCTGGGATACAGCTCCACCGCGCAGACGGATATCTCCGACGCGCTTTCGCGCGCCCGCGCCGCCGGCATTCTCACTGACGGCGAGCAGGCCTACCTGCAGCGCACGGCGTTTTTGCGGGCAGACGTGGTGTACCTTTCCTACTATGCGCTGGAATCCCCGCTATCTGACGCCGATAGAACGCTGCAGCAAAAGCTCTCCTCCGCCGGTGTGTTTACCGCCGAAGCCTATCGTGCGGCACGCGCGCTGGTTACCTCCGCCCGCATAGCGTAGACGGTACCGCTTCGGCACAAATCACCTCCTCATGCATACGATGGAATGGAGATCGCACCGACGATGCGTCTCCAATCTTCATGGGAGGTATCCTTTTATGTGCAATAACGGTTTCGGCGGTAACTGCTGCTGGATTATTATTCTGATCCTCATCCTCTTCTGCGGCGGCTGTGGCAATCTCGGCGGCTGCGGCAACGGCTGCGGCTGCAACAACGGCTGCGGCTGCAACAACGGCTGCGGCTGCTGATTTCCCTGCGATAGCGGGCCCCGCGCATTGCGCGGGGCCCTTTTGCGTCCCGCCCGCCCCGCTTTGCGGCGCATTTCGCCGCAAAAACGCGCAAAACGCATCTTGCAAAGCGTAATATGCTATGATACACTAAGTAAAGTTGTGATGCGTTTCCCCTTTACTTATCCGCGTTATCAATCAGAAAGGATGCCGTTTTCTATGGAATTTTTATCTAACAAACCTCTGTTGATCACCGATACCATCCTGCGCGACGCGCATCAGTCTCAGGCCGCCACCCGTATGACGCTGGAGGATATGCTCCCCGCGTGCGAGGTGCTGGACTCCATCGGCTACTACTCGCTCGAATGCTGGGGCGGCGCGACTTTTGACTCCTGTATGCGTTTTCTGGACGAGGATCCGTGGGTGCGCCTGCGCGAGCTGCGCAAGCACCTGCCCCACACCAAGCTGCAAATGCTCTTCCGCGGGCAGAATATCCTTGGCTACAAGCACTATGCCGACGACGTGGTGGACGAGTTTTGTGCCCGTTCGATCGACAACGGCATTGATATCATCCGCATTTTCGACGCGCTCAACGACGTGCGCAACCTGGAGCAGGCCATCAAGTCCACCAAGAAGTACGGCGGTCAGGTTGAGGCCACGATCTCCTACACGATCTCCCCGATCCACAACGAGGATTACTTTGTCAAGCTCGCCAAGGAGCTGGAGCAGATGGGCGCGGACGTGTTGTGCATCAAGGACATGGCCAACCTCCTGCTGCCGATGGACGCCTATTCCCTCATCAAGCGCCTGAAAGAGACGATCAGCCTGCCGATCCACCTGCACACGCATAACACCACCGGCACCGGCGACATGGTCTATCTGATGGCCGCCTGCGCAGGTGTGGATATTGTGGACACCGCCCTCTCCCCGCTGGCCAACGGCACCTCCCAGCCTGCGACCGAGTCCCTTGTGGCGACGCTCAAGGGCACCGTGCGCGACACGGGTCTGGATCTTCTGAAGATGTCCAAGGCTGCTGCTCATTTCCGCAAGGTGGCCGACCGGCTCAAGGAGACCGGCGCGCTCGATCCCAAGGTGCTCAATGTGGACACCAACACCCTGCTCTATCAGGTGCCCGGCGGTATGCTCTCCAACCTGATCTCCCAGCTCAAGCAGGCCGGGCAGGAAGAGAAGTACTACGACGTGCTCGAGGAGATTCCCCGCGTACGCAAGGAGTTCGGCTATCCTCCGCTGGTTACCCCGTCGTCCCAGATCGTCGGTACCCAGGCCGTGCTGAACGTCATCACCGGCGAGCGCTATAAGATGATTCCGAAGGAATCCCGCGCCATGCTGCGTGGCGAATACGGCAAGCTGCCCGGCGAGGTCAGCGAGGAGGCCCGCGCCAAGGCCGGCATCAAGCCCGAGGACGTGATCACCTGCCGTCCCGCCGATCTGCTGGCGCCCGAGCTGGAAAAGTACCGCGAGCAGTATAAGGACATTGCCAAGAGCGAGGAGGATATCCTCTCCCTGGCCCTGTTCCCACAGGTGGCGGAGAAGTTCATTGTCTCGCGCAATCTCCGCGTGCCGAAGGAGCACCGCACGGTCAAGCCCGTGCTGCACCGTGAGAAGAAGAAGCGCAGCGTTGGCGCCTTCCGTGTCAGAAAAGAAGCGTAAATATTTAATAATAAGAAGAACTCCGTTCGGTAGAACGGAGTTCTTCCTCGTTTATCATCCAAAGTCGCCGTGCGTTCTTTCAGCGCTCCGCCGCCCGCGCAATCTCCAGCGCAAGGTGGAAATTGTCCAGGCAGTGGTTGGCTGCGCGCAGCTCGCCCACGTCCCACGCGGGCAGGTCCAGTACGTCCCCAGTCATCAAAAAATAATACAGGTGGAAACCGTAATGGCTGCACACCGCCTGCACGCCGGCCGCCTCCATCTCCACGCACAGGCAGCCCTCCTCCCGGCGCTGCAGCATCCGCGCGCGGGTCTCACGGTAGATGGCGTCCGTCGTCCAGGTCCTTCCCCGCACGTAGGGCACGCCCAGCGCGTCAAACACCTCCGCCACCGTTTGTGCGCCGGGCATTTCGATGTAGGGCGCGGCTGGGGCATAGTGGTAGGACATGCCCTCATCCCGGTAGGCCGCCGTAGGGACGACCAGCTTTCCTGCCGTCGCCTCCCGGTTCAGACTGCCCGCCGAGCCGAAGACGATGAAGTTCTCCGCCCCGGTCAGCCAGCTTGCTTCGATGATATCCGTCGCCGCCACGGCAGAGCCGATGGGCGAAAGATAGACCGCGACGGATCGATCCCCGTCGTGCAGACCGTAGATCGGCGTACTGCCGTTGCAGGCGTTGATTCTGGCCAGCTGCGTGTATTCAAAGCTCTCCAGCACGTTCTCCAGGATCACCTGAGAAAACGTTACGATGCAGGTCTTGCACAGGCGCCGTTTTTCGCCGAAGATCATGTCCGGCGTGATGATCGGCTCTGACGATGGGTCAAATGCGGTTTCGATCATGTCCAGTCCTCCTTATGGGCAGTCACATGGGTGCTGCTTCTTACATCTGCTCCAGAATGTACCGCGCGGCATACACGCCGCTGGCAGAGGCGTGGGAAAGTGAGTGCGTCACGCCGCTGCCGTCGCCGATGACGAACAGACCCTTGTGGCAGGTTTCCAGATGTTCGTCGATGGCGACCTCCATGTTGTAGAACTTGACCTCCACGCCGTAGAGCAGCGTGTCGTCGTTGGCCGTGCCGGGGGCAATCTTGTCAAGCGCGTAGATCATCTCGATGATGCCGTCGAGGATGCGCTTGGGCATCACCAGACTCAAATCGCCGGGCGTCGCCGTCAGCGTCGGCGCGGTGAAGGACTTGCTCATGCGCTTTTCCGTGCTGCGCTGGCCGCGGATCAGATCACCGAAGCGCTGTACGATCACACCGCCGCCGAGCATGTTGGAAAGCCGTGCAATGCTCTCGCCGTAGCCGTTGCTGTCCTTGAACGGCTCGGTAAAGTGCTTGGATACCAGAAGCGCAAAATTGGTGTTTTCCGTCTGGCGCGCGGGATCTTCATAACTGTGGCCGTTGACAGTTACGATACCGTTGGTATTTTCCGTAACGACCGCGCCCTTCGGATTCATGCAGAAGGTACGCACCAGGTCCTGATACTTTTCCGTCTTGTAGACGATCTTGCTCTCGTACAGCTCGTCGGTGATATGGCGAAACACGTCGGCGGGCAGCTCCACGCGCACGCCGATGTCCACGCGGTTGGACAGTGTCGGGATCTCCAGATCGGCGCACACCGACTCCATCCACTTGCTGCCGCTGCGTCCGACGGAGATAATGCAGTATTTCCCCCAGAACTCGCCCTGCGCGGTCTGCACCGTATAGCCGCCGTCTATTGCGGCGACCTTTTCCACCGGCGTGAGAAAATAGAAGTCGACCTTGTCCCGAAGATCGTTATGCAGATTGGTCAGCACCTCGTAGTTGATATCCGTTCCCAGATGGCGCACGGAAGCATCCAGCAGGTGCAGGTGGTTTTGCAGGCACAGCGTCTTGAACTGCGTGTTGGTGGTGGAATAAAGCTTCGTCTTTCCCCCACCGTAGGCTACGTTGATCTCGTCCACGTAGTGCATCAGCTTGAGAGCTTCTTCCTTGCCGATATACTGGTGCAGCGTGCCGCCGAATTCATTGGTGATGTTGTATTTGCCATCAGAGAAAGCGCCGGCACCGCCAAATCCGTTCATGATCGCACAGGTCGGGCAGCCGACGCAGTTTTTGATCTTCTTGCCGTCGATGGGGCACTTACGCCGGTCCAGTGCGTTGCCGCGTTCAAACACGGCAATCTTCAGCCCCGGCTTTTTGTGTGCCAGCTCGTAGGCGGAAAAAATGCCGCCGGGGCCCGCGCCGATCAGGATCACATCATAGCTTTTCATGCAGATATTTCCTCGATTCATTGGATTCCGCCATGATCGTACCACAAAAAGCGGATTGCCGCAACAGAAAAAAGCAGAGGCCGGTGGTAAACCAGTCTCTGCTTTGTTGAGCTTCAGACCTCAGCCCGCTCCGCCGTTGAAGGAACGTGGATCTGGATAGCTGTGCGTCCCTGTGCAGCTGCCGCCCTTATATTTGATGGTCATATACAGCGTGTTGCCGCCGTTCTCAAGCTGCACATAGCAAACGCCGTTTTCGTCAAATTTGTCTGTGATCTCAAGCTTTTGTCCGTAATAATAGACCCAGACACTGCCGTCTTCCAGATATTGCACATCCGGGCTGTTGATCTCCCGAAGCAACTCCTCCTCCGTAGCGGGACGCTCCCGGCCAAACCCATCAAAGGCGACGCCGCCTCCGGATTGCTGATGGGGCTCCCCGTTCTCGTCCTCATAGGTCAGCGTATAGTGCCCGTTCTCAACCACCATCACTGCATCCGTCTGATCGCCATACAGCCAGATCTGAACATTGCGCTGGATACCGCCCACATCAGCAGCATAAGCGACCGATGCAAGGGCCAGGACCATCACCACTGCAGCGCAAAGCGCAGTCAGCTTTGACAGGTGAAATCTGTTTGTTCTTTTCATTGACTTTACCTCTCTGATACAGTCTTCCGCCGCATGAAGCTTCGAAAATGTCCTTTGATATCTTTCCTTATTCGTCATCGCGCCACTCCTCCTTCAAAACCTCTTTCAGGAGCTTTCTTCCCCTGCTCAGTTGACTTTTGACCGTTCCTTTCCGGCAATGCAGTATCTCCGCGATCTCTTTGATTCCGTAATCCTCATAGTAAAAAAGATGGATCGCAATGCGATACTTGTCCGGCAGACGCATAACTGCTTCAAACAGTCCCTTATCGGCCGGTGCTTCAAACGGCAGTTCGTTCATATACTCTTCCCATTCAACTCTGTTTTTGTGCCAGAGGGAAGCAGTAATATCCTTTGCCCGATTGATTGCAACACGAATCAGCCACGCCCGAATATGTTCCTCATTTTCATAATCGAGGTCCTTTGCGTAGTATCTGATAAAGGTGTCCTGTACAACATCATCGGCGTCAGCACGATTTCTGCAAACATTGAACGCGGCCGAAAAGGCTCGATCCCCATATTGACGAAACGCCTCGTCCACTGACAGTCTCATAATTGCCTCCTGCTGTTTCTTTTGAAGGTCCCTTCAATTATCATACGGATAAAAACACAAAAAGGTTGCATGCACAACAGGCGTCCCGCTATAGTTCACATCTTTTGTCACGAATAGTCCGCAGATCGAACCAGAATCCGTACCTTCTCTGTCAGTATACCATAAACAAAAAAGAGGACGAACCAAAAGGTTCGTCCTCTTTGTGTTGGCGCTACCTATCTTCCCGGATCGTCTCCAATCAAGTATTGTCGGCAGAAGCGAGCTTAACTTCCGTGTTCGGAATGGGAACGGGTGGACCCTCGCCCTAATCAGCACCAACTTCTTAACGTGCCATTGGCACGTCTTTTCTCGCACCCTGAAAACCGAACAACGTAGAACTTCCGCTTCTCTCAAGGCCTTGCC
>CAMZIO010000031.1 GCA_947307255.1 uncultured Clostridia bacterium
TGCTGCTCCGGCTCCCGCCGCGGCTCCTGCTGCCGCTCCTGCCGGCGCCGGCGCTGTTACCTCCCCGATGCCCGGCACCATTCTGGACGTTAAGGTTTCCAATGGCCAGGCCGTCAAGGAAGGCGATCTGCTGTTCATCCTCGAAGCCATGAAGATGGAGAACGAGATCTTCGCTCCCGCTTCCGGCACCGTTTCCAACGTCGCAGTTGCCAAGGGCGCTTCCGTCAACCCCGGCGACACCCTGTGCGTCATCGGCTGAGACAACGAAAAAGCCCCGAAATAACTGTGAAAGGAAAGCTGAAGTAATATGCAAGCAATTTTGAATTTTGCCCAGCAGACCGGCTTTGCGCAGTTCGGCGTCGGCAACAACTGGAAGATGCTGATTATGATCGCCATCTCCTTCGTGCTGCTCTACCTTGCCATCGGCAAGGGCTTTGAGCCGCTGCTGCTGCTGCCCATCGCCTTCGGTATGCTGTGCACCAACCTCCCCGGCGCGGATATGTTCCACGAGATATTCTTCGCCGGCGGCCACGTCCATTGGGACCTGTTCCATGGCGAGGCCATGACGGCGGAGCTGTTTTCCGAGCTGCAAGCCGCCGGTGTATCGGAGGCCGTACTGGGCACCTGCCCGGTCGGCACCTCTATCACCGCGGGCCTGCTCGACATCCTGTATCTGGGCGTCAAGCTCGGCATCTATCCCTGTCTGATCTTCATGGGCGTCGGCGCGATGACCGACTTCGGCCCGCTGATCGCCAACCCCAAGTCCCTGCTGCTCGGCGCTGCCGCCCAGCTCGGTATCTTCATGACCTACGTTGGTACCCAGTGGATGGGCTTCACCCCGCGTGAATCCTCCTCCATCGGTATCATCGGCGGCGCGGACGGCCCGACGGCGATTTTCGTTACCTCGCGTCTGGCTCCGCACCTGCTGGGGCCCATTGCCGTCGCTGCGTATTCCTACATGGCGCTCGTGCCGGTCATTCAGCCTCCGATCATGAAGGCGCTGACCACGCATGAGGAGCGCAAGATCAAGATGCGCCCGCTGCGCGTCGTCAGCCAGAAGGAAAAGATCGTTTTCCCGATCATGATCACCGTGTTCGTGGCGCTGCTGGTGCCCTCTGCCGCTCCGTTGGTTGCCTGCCTGATGCTGGGTAACCTGGCCAAGGAGTCCGGTGTGGCCGACCGTCTGAGCAAGGCCATGTCCAACGAGCTGATGAACATTGTCACGATCTTCCTCGGCTTCACCGTCGGCGCGACGGCGACCTCCAACACCTTCCTGTCCCTGCAGACCATCAAGATCATGATCATGGGCGTCGTGGCCTTCGGCTTTGGTACCGCGGGCGGCGTGCTTCTGGCCAAGCTGATGAACCTGTTCCTCAAGGAAAAGATCAACCCGCTGATCGGTTCCGCCGGCGTTTCCGCCGTGCCGATGGCGGCGCGTGTCTCCCAGGTCGTCGGCCAGAAGGAGAACCCCTCCAACTTCCTGCTCATGCACGCCATGGGCCCGAACGTTGCCGGCGTGATCGGCTCCGCTATCGCGGCCGGTACGCTGATGGCGCTGTTTGGCTAAGCAATCCCTTTTCGCAGAAAACGGCAGTTGCAATCCGCAGCTGCCGTTTTCTTGTCCCGCAAAGCAGGAATTATCCTTGTTTTCCCTGCCGCGCTATGGTATAATAACAAAAGTACGGTTATTATACTGAAATTGCCATTCATACACCATAACGGCGCCGGGCGCCTGTGATATCATAAAAGGGATCCGAAAAATCAATCCATTGATCAGATAGGAGCGTTGCTATGAAGTATACCGAACTGTCCCCGTCCGCGCTTGCGGCGGAATACGACAAGGTACTTGCCGAATTTGAGGGGTGGAAGGCAAAGGGACTCAAGCTCAATATGGCGCGCGGCAAGCCCGGCAAGCAGCAGTTGGCGCTCTCTACGGAGCTGCTGAGCGTACTGACCGACCCGGCGGACTGCGTGGACGAGGGGATCGACGCGCGCAACTACGGCGAGCTTTGCGGCCTGCCCTGTGCGCGGCAATTCTTTGCCGAGCTGCTCGGCTGCAAGTCTTCGCAGGTATTTGCCGGCGGCAACGCCAGCCTGACGCTGATGTACGATACCGTCAGCAAGGCCATGACGCACGGTATGCTCCATTCCGAGCGGCCCTGGTGCCGGGAGGAGGGACTGAAATGGCTCTGCCCTGCGCCCGGCTACGACCGGCACTTCAAGATTACCGAATCCTTCGGGTTTGAGCTGATCACCGTCCCCATGACCCCGACCGGCCCGGATATGGACCTGGTGGAGGAACTGATCCGCGACCCGAAGGTCAAGGGAATGTGGAACGTGCCCAAGTACTCCAATCCCGACGGGATCGTCTACTCCGACGAGACGGTCCGCCGCCTCGCGTCGATGAAGCCCGCCGCGCCGGATTTCCTGCTGATCTGGGACAACGCCTATTGCGTGCACGGTTTTGACGGCGCGTACGTCCCCTTTGCCGATATCCTGAGCCTGTGCGCGCAGTATGGCAATGCGGATATGGTCATTGAGTACGCCTCGACGTCCAAGATCACGCTGCCCGGCGCGGGCATTGCGTGCTTTGCCTGCTCGGAGGCGAATCTGGCCTATCTCCAGAAGCTCATGGACGTGCAGCTGATCAGCTACGACAAGATCAATCAGCTTCGCCACGTGCGCTTCCTGCGGGATAAGGCGCACACGCTGGCACTGATGGAAAAGCACGCCGCGATTCTCAAGCCGAAGTTTGACCGGGTCGTGAGCATCCTTGAGCGCGAGATCGCGCCGCTCGGCCTTGCCGAGTGGAACCGGCCCAAGGGCGGTTACTTCGTCTCGGTCAACACGCTGCCGGGCCTGGCCAAACGCACGGTGGCGCTGGTGAAGGAGGCCGGTGTGGTCATGACCGGCGCAGGTGCGACCTTCCCCTATGGCAAGGACCCCAACGACAGCAACATCCGCGTCGCGCCGAGCCTTCCCCCCGTGGAGGAGCTGGAGCAGGCGATGGAGATCTTTTGCTGCTGCCTCAAGCTCGCCGCGCTGGAGCAGTGCAGAGAGCAATAAACGGAAAAAAGCAGCCACGGAATGCCGTGGCTGCTTTTTCATGCAAACTGCACGCGCCGCACGAGACAGGCACCGGACGGAAAGTGCGCTTCGATTCGTTTACGCCGTCCAGAACATGAACAGATTCAAATAGGCGATGTTGGCCGCAACGCCAGCGGCGGCGATGAGGGCGGCGGCGCGCAGGACCCGGCGGCCCTTCGTCTCCAGCCTGCGGAAGGATGAAACGCCCCAGACGCACAGCGCGGAGAGCGCACACAGGAAAACAAGCATCCCCACCGACCACAGCCGGTAGGTGCCGGGCCGCCACAGGGAATCCTCCAGCAGGGAGGTCGCGTAAGCCAGAAGCATTCCGCCCGCCGCCAGCGAAAGGACTGCCACGGCGACGACAAGGCCGTCCACCGGGCACGTTTTCCGCCGCCGCACGAGGCAGGCGACGGCCTTCCACAGCAGCGCGGCGGCGGAAAAGACCAGCCCGATCGCGCCCCAGAGGAGCATCGCATGCATCGGCAGCACCTGCGCCGTGGTTTGTATCAGATAATCGCCATAGGCGGCGCTGATCTTCTCCACACCCCCGGCGCTGCTGCGCGCGGCAAAGGAAATCGACGCAAGGTCCTCGGCAGGACGTATGTACCGGGTGGAGACGATACGGTAGACCTTCATGATCCCGCTGTAGGTGGTGCGGGCGTCGAGCGCCCATCCCTGATAGTCCGGCCGCTTCCACGCGGACTTGATGGCCCTGCCGAAGACGACGTCGGCGAGGCCGTAGTTGAACGTATTTTCCGCATACTGGTTCGTCATCACCACCATGCCCCGGCCGTTTTCCAGATCCAGCAGGAGATTGCTGGAGCAGGCCGTGGTGTTGCCGCCGTGTCCGGTCAAGGGCGTCGCATATTCCCACTGGGTCCAAAAGCCGTGGCTGTTGCGCACAGAACCGCTCTCGCCGTAAAAGTCCGTGGGAGAGAGCATCTCATAATAGGTGTCGGGGGATTGGAACCACACCGTGTCGGGGTTCAAAAGCTCCTGGGCGAAGCGGCGCAGCTCGCGCAGGGGAGAGGCGCACATGCCGCAGGGGTAGGGGGAGCCATAGAAAAAGGAAGCCCTTTTCCGGCTGCCGTCGGTACGATAGCCCTGCAGCAGCATGCGCTGCGCCTTGACCCAGAGGTCGTCGCTCAGGTCGCTGTTGAGGGCGGCGTGCTCGATGCCGATGGGCTGAAACAGGTGGTGTTGCACGTACTGCCAGAACGGCTCGCCGGAGACACGCTCCACGATGAAGCCCGCCAGCGTCGTGCTCCAGTTGCTGTAAGAGGTAACCGTCCCGGGGGCATAGACCTGTGCCGGCTCATAGCGGCGCAGATACGCCTCCAGCGGCAGGATATCCCGCTCATCCGGCACGTCATCTCCCATCACCGAATCCTCAAAGCCGCCCTGATGGTTCATCAGGTGGATCATGGTGATCGGCTCGTCATAGCGCAGCCGGGTGAAAAAGCCGTCGGGGAGATAGGTGCGCACGTCCGCCTCCAGGTCGAGCTTGCCCTGCTCCCAGAGCTGCATGACGCTGATCCACACCGTCAGCTTGGTAATAGAGCCCCAGTCGAAGACCGTGTCCTCCGTAACGGCAAGGCCGGCTTCCCGGTCGGCATAGCCGAAATAATTCTCATATTCCACCGATTCGGCGTCGAACACCGAAACCGCCAGACCGGCCAGCGCGTCCTCGTGCCTGTGCACGTAGCTCTCGATGCTCCGGCACGGCTCCTCCGGCTGTGATGCCAGTGCGGAGGGCGCGCAGGACAGCACGCATACCAGCGAGAGCAACAGGGCGAGGAATGTCATCCCCGCGCGGTGCTTGCCGCACAGGGAGGACATACCAGGGATGCCTCGCAACAGGTTTTTTATCCGCATTACTTCTTCTCGTTGTACTGCTTGATGCCCAGCGCCAGCAGATCCATCGCGCGCTCCAGCTTCTCCTGCTCCAGCACGTAGGCGATGCGAATCTCGTTCATGCCCTTGCCGGGCGTGGCGTAGAACGGCGCGCCGGGAGCGAACATCACAGTGTCGCCGTTGTCCTCAAACTCCTCCAGCAGCCACTGTTGGAACTTGTCGGCGTCGTCCACGGGCAGGGCGGCCATCAGATAGAACGCGCCCTTCGGGCATTTGCACACGACGCCGGGAATCTCCTTGAGCTTGCGCATCACGGTGTCGCGGCGGCGCTTGTACTCCTCGCGCACGGCGGCGAAATACTCCGGTCCCACGGTGTAGAGCTTGGCGGAGGCGACCTGGTCGAGCGTGGCGACGGACAGGCGGGACTGGCAATACTTCATCGCGTGGCCGAGCAACTCGTGGTTGCGGGTGATCAGGCAGCCGATGCGCGCGCCGCAGGCGCTAAAGCGCTTGGAAACGGTGTCGATGACGATGACGTTCTCCGCGGCGTCGGCAAACTCACCGAAGGACTGCAGCGGCTCGCCGCCGTAGACGAACTCACGGTAGGCCTCGTCGCCGATGATAAACAGGTCGTGCGCCTTGGCAACGTCGACGAGCATACGCATCTCGTCGTGCTCCAGTACGGTGCCGGTGGGGTTGCCGGGATTGGTAACCATGATGGCGCGGGTGTGAGCGTTGATCAGCGGCTCGATCTTGCTGCGCTCTGCGTAGTGGTAGCCCTCCTCCGGCGAGGTGGGGATGGGACGGATGCTGGCGCCGCAGGTGCGCACCATCGTATTGTAGTTGGGATAGAAGGGCTCCGGGATCAGGATCTCGTCGCCGTCGTCCAGAATGCACTGCAGCGCGATGGCCAGCGCCTCGCTGCCGCCGGTGGTAACGAGGATCTCGCTCTTGTCAAAGTGCATATCCAGCGCGTCGTAGTAGCCCTGGATCGCGTCGATCAGTTCGGGGATACCGGGGGAGGGGGCGTAGGCGAGCACCGGCTGCTCAAACGAGCGGATCGCCTCGAAGAAGGCGGGGGGCGTGATCACGTCGGGCTGGCCGATGTTCAGGTGGTAGATGTTTCTGCCCTTTGCCTCAGCAGCGACGGCGTAAGGATGAAATTTACGCATCGGGGAGAGGCCGCATTTTTGCACTTTACTCGAAAATTTCATAGGTAACCTCCAAAAATACAGATTGAATCAGCCAAATGCTGCTGGGATTACAAAGTCAGTTTTTGCCCGTTGAGTTGGGCCAGCACCAGCGTTTCCCCCTCGTAGCAGAGCTTGAGGGAGAAAAACGGTTCCTGCGTGTCGAGCAGACGCAAGAAGATCTTGTCGCCCTCCCAAAGCCTGAGTGCGAGCAGGTCGCTCTTTTTGATCCACTCCAGGTCGCCCTCGTCGCAGCTGCGCAGCGTGCCGGTGAAGCCGTCGGCGGTAAACAGGTGCATATACTCCGTTTCCCATTGATCGGAAACGAAGGTTACGATGCCGCGGTAACGCCAGCGCGTCAGCGTCAGACCCGTTTCCTCCCGCGCTTCGCGCAGCATACATTCCTCCGGCGATTCGTCCGCCTCAAATTTGCCGCCGACCCCGATCCACTTGTCGCGGTTGAGATCGTTTTCCTTCTTCGTGCGGTGCAGCATCAGATATTCGTTCCCACGCTCGATATAAATCAGCGTGGATTGAATCGCGCGGAATACGTCCTTGTCCATGGGGTGCCTCGCTTGTTGACAGCGCAGACCGGGGACCTGGCTGATTTGTCTCTTTATCATATCAAATTGTAATCCCTTTTGCAACCGTGCGAAGGAAAAAATCCGCGGGATGCGGGACAAACTCTTTTCAATTCGACAAGAGGGTGCTATAATAACCGCAAAGGCGATTATCCCGTATCCTATGACACAACGGCGTTGCGCGAGGCGCGACGATGAGAAAAACCATGGCGCGCACGCGCCGCGGAGGGCATGACGATGAGACGATGGTTCAGTTTGCTTTTGGCGATCCTGCTGACGCTGACCCTGGCCGCCTGCGCGAAGAAGAACGCGCCGATCACGCCGCAGGCGCAGCAGAACGAGCAGATACCGCCGTCTGCGGGCGAGCTGCAGCTTCTGCCGGAGCCGGCCGACCTGCCGCCGCTGACGGAAGAACCTCAGGAGGCGACGTTGGATGAAAACGGCGTCTACACCAGCAAGGAGGACGTGGCGCTTTATCTGCACCTTTACGGCCGTCTGCCGCACAATTTTATCACGAAGAAGGAGGCGCAGGCGCTCGGCTGGTCCGGGGGATCGCTGGAGCCATACGCCCCCGGCAAATGCATCGGCGGCGGGCGTTTCGGCAATTACGAAAGCAGCCTGCCCCAAAAACAGGGCCGCAGCTACACCGAGTGCGATATCGACACGCTGGGCGCGCGCAGCCGCGGCGCCAAGCGCATCGTCTTTTCCAACGACGGGCTGATTTATTATACCGGCGACCATTACGAAACCTTTGAACTGCTCTACGGCGAGCCGTAGTGTAAGGAGGATGCCTATGTATGCGATCATTGACGGAACCGAAGTGGAAAGCCGCACCGCGCTGCACGAAGCGCTGGCGCGCCAGCTTGCCCTGCCGGAGTGGTACGGGCACAACCTGGACGCGCTGTACGACTATCTGAGTGAGCAGAGCGAGGATACGCTGCTTTATCTGCGGCGCATGGACGTGCTGCAAAGCACGCTCGGCGGTTATGCCGAGGCGTTTTGGACGGTGCTCAGCGAGGCGGCGGAGGAGAATCCGCATATCAAGCTGCAATGGGAAGACGACACGCTGGACATTGAATAAAAGGAGCTGAACGAAGTATGTTTTTTTTGTTTCCGGGCCTTCCGATGCTGCCCTACCTGCTCATACACGTGGCGGCGGCGCTGCTGCCGGCCTTCTTGCTGCTGCGCTACGTCTACCGCCACGACGCCGTGGAGAAGGAACCGCCGCGCCTGTTGGTGCGCCTGCTGGGGATGGGCGTGCTGTCAGCGGTTTGCGCCGGCCTGATCGAGCGCATCGGGATTGCGCGCCTGGATGCGGCGGTGAGCAGCGGCAGCACGATCTACACCGTGCTGCTGGCGTTTTTCGTCGTTGCCGTGGCGGAGGAGGGAACGAAGCTGCTGCTGCTCAAGCGCAGCACCTGGAACGACCCGAATTTCAACTACCGTTTCGACGGTATTGTGTATTCCGTGTTCGTGTCTCTGGGCTTCGCCGCGCTGGAGAATCTGAAATACGTATTCAGTTACGGCCTGTCCGTCGCGTTGCCGCGCGCGCTGCTGGCGGTGCCGGGACATATGAGCTTCGCGGTGTTTATGGGGATTTACTACGGCCGTGCCCGGTTGTGTGAAAACTGCGGCGACCACGCCGCGGCGACGCGCAACCTCTGGATCGGCTATCTGACGGCGGTTTTCCTCCACGGGTTTTACGATACCTGCGCCATGATTGGAACCACAGGCTCGACGCTGGTATTTCTTGCCTTCGTCGTGCTGATGTTCACGCGCGCCTACCGTGCGATCCGGTACGAATCGTCAACGGACAGCGAGATCTGAGAAAAGAGAAACGGGCGGCTCCCGCAGCTTTCACTGCGGGAGCCGCCTTGTTATTTGGTCAGGGAAGCAGGGATTCGATAAAGTCGGCAGCGCCGCTTGGACCGCTGCAGGAGAGAAAATCCTGTCGCATCTGCGCGGCGGCGGACCTGGCGCGCTCGTCGGACAGCAGCTCACGCACGCTGCGGCGGATTGCCTCCGGCTGCGCGGCCTCAGCCTTGGTCAGCATTCGGCCCGCGCCCATCTCGCACACCCGGCGGGCGACGGCCTGCTGCTCGCCGCTGAGAGGGAAGAGCAGCTCCGGCACGCCGAGATACAATCCCTCGGACGCGCTGTTCATGCCGCAGTGCGTGATAAACAGGTCGCTGCGTGCGAGCACGCGCATCTGATCGACGTACGGCTCCACGCGCACGTTTTCCGGCAGCGGCGCGAGAACGGCGGGGTCAAAGGCCCGTCCGCAGGAGATCAGCACGTCCACGTTCTCGTCGCGCAGCGCGGCGATGCAGTTTTTGTAAAACTCCGGATGGCTGTTGACCACGGTGCCAAGCGAGATATAGATCCTCGGCCGCGGATTGCCCGCGCGATCCGGCTCCGTCGGCTTTACCGAGGGACCGACGAAACGGTAGTGCGCGGCGTCAAAGGTCTCGGCGCAGGGCTGGAAGCGGGCGGAGGTATAAACGATGGTGTTTGTGTCGTTCTGATTCCGTACGAGATCCAGCGCGCTCTTGACGCGGTAACCCAGCGGACGCAGCTTTGCAAGCGCGCGGTTGAGCCGCGGCAGCCCCAGGATCATGTCTGCCAGCTCCGCGGGGCTGTACTTCATGTATTGGGAGGAGTACTGGTTGAAGGCAAAGGTCGTCGTAGAGCACACCAGCGGCAAGCGGAACTTTTCCGCTGTCAGCTTGCCCCAGAAGCACGCCGAGTCGGACACGATCAGATCGGGCCGATAGCGGGATACGTCGTCCGCAAGCATACCGTCCATCCGGCGCGTCGTCTCAAACGCCTGCACGGACATTTCGGTGGTCGATACGCGGCGCAGCCGCGCTTCCGCCTGCGCGTCCAGGCCCGGCAGGTAGGCGTCGCAGGGGACGAAATCTGCGCCCGCGCCCTCGATCTTCTCGCGGAAGTCCGCGAAGGAATAGTAACGGATCTGATGCCCGCGGCGGACCAGCTCGCGCACGACCTCAATCGTCGGGTTGGTGTGGCCGAAGGCGGGAATGCAAAACCAAAAGATTGTCATGTTTCTGCACCCCCGAAGATGTGATGAAAATAGGCGGAAAAGGTCGCCTTCGGCGGGATGGCGATGCCGTGCGTCTCGTCTCCGAGCAGGATCAACGTGTCGCCCGGCTGAATATCAAACAGTTTTCGAGCCTCCCGCGGGATGACGATCTGCCCCTTCGCGCCCACCGTCGCCGTCCAGGCGTATTTTCCTTTTGGTGCGTCCATAAGAAAACCTCCCGTTCAATTTGTTATACAAATCATACATTTTATACCGCCTGGTGTCAAGTAAAAATTTGTGCGCGCTTGCCCATGGCAAGCGCGCGGCGTGTGAAGGCTGACAGCAGGGGAATGGTGCGGCGGATCAAAGCAGGTTGGGGAGCTCCGCCAGTGTTTGAATCGTGTATTCGGGCTGCTCGTCGGTCGATTGCGGTGTATGATACGCGCCGAGACCGCGGAGCAGACGGACGGTGTGCATCCCAAGGCGGTTGGCCGGGGCGATGTCGTTGTCCGGGCGGTCGCCGACCATGATCGCGTTTTGCGGTGGACAGTCGGCCTGCGCCAGCGCCCAGCGAAAGATAGCGGGGTCCGGCTTTGCTACGCCCAGCTCGGCGGAAGCGGCGATCACGTCGAAGCATGGAAGCAGGCCCCAGTTTTCCAGACGCTGCTTCGTGCCGGGGTTCTGGTTGGCGATTACGCCCAGGTGAAAGTCCCGGCGCTTTAACGCCGTCAATGTCGGCAGAGCGTCGGGATAGGGCGTTTCCGCCTCGCTGTGCCAGGGTGTCTTGTTCAGATGGAAAAAAGCGATGGCGGCCCGGTCGCCCGGCAATCCCTGAGAAATCAGTTCCAGACGCTTTTTGCAATAAGCCTCCGCTGAAACGCCGGTTCCGGCGGTCATCTCCCGGACCCGCCGCAGGTCTGCCGCCGTTTCGTCGATCAGGGTCGAGCCAAGGTCAAAAAAGATCCAATCCACGGTCCGCTGCATTTTCTCGCCTCCTTTTGCGCCTGCGCAGAGTCGGCTGGGGCGCTTACTCGCAAAATGCCACCGCCGTACAATCGTTAAAACGCGAAAAGCGGCGGAGCGTCCGATCCAGTGAGCACTGCAGCTTTTTGGTCTGCCGGATGCCGGGCTCAAGCCAGATATTTTTGACGCAGAGCGTGCTGTTTTTCTGATTGGCCACCGCCTCGATCCGCCCGATGAAGTCGCTGCCCCAGAGGATGGGCAGGGTATAATAGCCATATTGCCGTTTGTCGGCAGGCGTATAGATCTCCCATGAATAGTGAAAATCCCAGAGCGCGGCGACCATCATTTTATCCCAAAGCAGCGGGTCAAGCGGCGCCAGGAACTCCATACGTGCTTTTTTGTCAAGCGTTCCCGCCAGAACGGCCCGCATCAGCGGCTCGTCCTCAGTGCGGAAATAAAACGCCGGCTTGATCCCTTCAACCCGTGCGGGCAGGATCGCGCCGCGGGATTCCAGCGCGGAGAATACGGCCTTGCGCCGGTCTGCTTTTAATTCGATGCCCAAAAGGGCGGGCGAGTTCCTGTCCCAGAGCATTCCGACCGCTCCGAGGCGCCGCAGCACGCGCCAGCACTGCAACGCCATATCATCCGCGCAGGGGAAAGGGGCTGTCAGCAGCGACGCCGCCAGATGGCGCTCAGAGAGATCATAGAACTTCCGGGAGCCGTTTTTGTGATGGATTACAAGCGTTCCGTCGGTGTACAACTGCTCCAGAACGGAGCGGGCAGCCTTTGACTTCTTGTGCCAGTTTCCGCTCCAATGCATCGAGGAATGCCAGAAAATTTCACCGCTGATCGGGAGCGTATCGCTGGAAACCGGGGCGTGCGCTCGAATATAAGAGAGCGCTTGCTGTTCTAACGCCGCAAGATCGGGAAAGCTGGCACCGAGCGCCCGGCTGCGTTCCCGATAGGGGGAAAAATACGGCCAGTCCTCTGCGGGCCAGATGGACAGCTCCTTGTCTGCATAGTCCACCAGCAGCCGGTCCCTGTACAAAAGCTCCGCGAGCATGGATTTTCGGAACCCCTTCACACGCGATTGCAGGGTGAGCTCCGCGTTCTTTCCGCAGACGTCCACCGGGTCGTACTGAATACACCCTGCCTGCCGCACATAAGCATAAGCGCCCTCTTTGCCGGAAAAACGATAGCTGTCAAGCAGGCCCTGCTTCGCCAGAATAAACGCCCGTGCCTGGGCTTTTGTCAGCACAATCATCCGCATTCCCTCCGAAGCGCCAGTTTGAGTATAGTGAATATAGCATACTGCATACAAAAGTGCAAGAAACCTCTTCTGCCCCGGTGGGCAAAAGAGGTTTCTTTGATGAAGAAAGTGCCTGAAGGGTACATAAACCATAGAAAAAGTGCCAAATGATACGCGCTTTTGCCCCTAACAAATGGGAAGGTGTCAGTCTTTTATGATGTTCGGAAAATTTCCCTTTAAGAAATGTCTGTATTCCGGATGCTCCAAAGCTCCTTCATATTCTCCTTTTATTGTTTTTTCGTTCCACTCCTGCATTTTCGCTGACATTTCTTCATACCGCAGGATTGTGATCAGGCCCTCTCTCTCTGCCTGCAGAATTGCCTCGTATGCGTCCGGTACGTATTCCGAGTTTGATACCTTTCGTATCGTTACCAGACATATTATATCGAAAGGCGTCCGATTTCGCAACCATTATTCATTTTTCACTCTTAAGTCTTCAGTATTCATTTAGAAAATCCTGTCGGGAAAATGAATACTGAAGACTGAAGGCTTAAAACTTAAGAATACAAAACGAAAATCCCGCCGACTTCGTCGACAGGATTTTCGCTTTGTCTATGGGGTACGGAAAAGATGGATTTGCGGGTTCGTACGGATGGATTCGAACTCCCGAAAGAGAACAAAAATAGAATAAAACCACAGGAAAGCAAAAAACAGCTCAGCCGTGTTGGCAAGCCGAGAATTGTCAGTCTGTAAATCTCAGAAGATAGCCATCTGGATCTTGAATCAAAAATTCCTTTTGAACAATGTCATTCTCGCCATTTCTGTAGTGATTGACGGTCAAATCACGGAAGAGTTTTATGCCGAAATCTAATACGCGCTGATATAGGCTTTCCACATCAGAAACAGTCATTTCAAAATTTACGCCTCTTCCAAATGGATATTTAAGGTCAGCAGTATTCCAACTGCCGTTGTCTTGTTCAAACATGATCTGGTTTTCTTCAAACGATAAAAATATGAACTTATCTTCGGGACGTTCGTATTCAATTTTGAATTGCAAGATATCGATGTAAAAACTTTTCGTCACTATGATATTGCTTACGGTTAATTCTGGTATCAAAGAATTGAATTTCATTTCTCGCTCCATAAATCAAAACAGTTTCATGCTGTGCTTTACACAAGGTAACGGTGAAAAAACATAATCCCTGTTCTAAAGTTAATGGATTGTTTATTTGAATGTTATCTTTCGTATCGTTACCAGACATATTATATCGAAAGGCGTCCGATTTCGCAACCATTATTCATTTTTCACTCTTAAGTCTTCAGTATTCATTTAGAAAATCCTGTCGGGAAAATGAATACTGAAGACTGAAGGCTTAAAACTTAAGAATACAAAACGAAAATCCCGCCGACTTCGTCGACAGGATTTTCGCTTTGGCGCAGTGGGAGGGATTCGAACCCTCGGACCGCTTTTGGCGATCACACGATTTCCAGTCGTGCTCGTTATGACCACTTCGATACCACTGCATATGCTTTTTTTGCTTGACAACGAAAGTCATTATATCAGAAATTAAGATGAAGTCAAGACCAAAATTGAGAAAAAAGGACGCAAAAGCGTCCTTTTTTCTTCGGTCAATGCATCATGTTATGCACCGCAGTATCCATGGCGCTGCCCATATGCTGCATGGTTCGTCCCACGCCGGTTTTCATGGACGTGCGGTTTGCTTCCACGACAAGGCCGATTGCCGCGCCGACCGCCAGGCCGGCGCCCATCCCGCGCAGAAAAGCGGCGGTTTCCATTCGGATCACACTCCTTTGTGCACGCAGCTATTATGCCCAAAAGGGATAAAATCATGCACGGGATGATTGCCAAAAGCTGATTCGATCGGTATAATAAAAGCAAAAATCCAACAAAGAGAGGAAATCCGTATGACCACCGTGTATCTGATCCGCCACGCAGAGGCGGAGGGCAACCTCTATCGCCGCTCGCAGGGGCACTACGACAGCACCATCACCGACCGCGGCTATGCCCAGATCGCTGCGCTCAGCCGCCGCTTCGACGGCGTAGCCATCGACGCAGTCTACGCAAGCGACCTTGCCCGCACGCAGACCACAGCGCTTTCCGTTACGCTGCCGCGCGCCCTTGCGCTGCATACCACTGCGCAGCTGCGCGAGGTGTGCATGGGCGAGTGGGAGGACCGCACCTGGGCGGACATTGCCTACCACGAGCGCGAGATGCTCGTGCGCTTCAATACGGATGCCGGAAACTGGCACGTTCCGGGCGCGCAGGACGTGTACGCGGTGCGTGAGCGGATGCTCCGCGCGGTGCGGGAGATTATCGCCGCGCATCCCGGTCAGACCGTTGCGGTATTCAGCCACGGCATGGCGCTGCGGCTGCTGGTGGGAACGCTGCAGGGACTGAGCATTGCCGAGATCGACAAAACCGGCCATGCGGAGAATACCGCCGTAACCAAGCTGGAGGCGGACGAGCGCGGCATCCGCGTGCTCTATCGGGACGATGCGTCCCACCTGCCGGAGGAGCTGACCACGCTGCACCGCCAGCTTTGGACCAAAAGCAAGGGCGGGCTGGAGCCGGGTATCTATTTCCGCCCTGCGCAGCGCGCCGGGTATTTCAACGTGCTGTGCGAGGAGACCGTCGTGGGCAGCGTCGGCGTGGAGCACTGCGAGGGCGGCGTTGCGCAGATCGCAGCATACCGCCTGGACGATGCGCAGCGGGGCAAGGGCTACGGCATTCAACTGCTCGGCCAGGCGATTTCTTACGCCCGCGCGCAGGGCTGTGAGCGCATCCGCGTGCGTATCGTGCGCGCCGACGACGTATGCCTGCGCCGCGCGCAGGCGTACGGGATGACCGCCGTGCAGGAGGACGCGGAGCATATCGTGCTGGAGAAATACTTCGGCTACGACCCGGCCTACCGCGTTATGAAGCTGCGCGAGGCGCTGGGGGAAGCGTAAGATGACGGCAAAAAAAGAGATGCGAGCGCACCCGCACCTATCATAGGGAAACTTTTTGAACAGTCGAGTGGAGCACCTGAAGTTGTTCTTGACCGCGTCCATCGTGTGCGCTCTGTGGCGCACCATCGTCCCGCCGCAGTCGGCGCAGTACACCAGGCCGGAGAACATATTCTGCTCTGCGAAGTTGGCACGGCGCCGCTTGTGCTTTCGGATGTCCTGCACGATCTCCCAGGTCTGCCTGTCCGCCAGCGGCTCGTGGGTGTTCTCAAACCGAAGCTGCTCTGACAGCGGGCGCTCAATCTTTTTTTGTTCTTGTAGGAGATCGTGGTGGATCGCAGATTGACCGTGTGACCGAGATGGGTTTCGTCCTCCAGAATGGATGCGACCGTCGTGGCTGACCACCGGTAAGGCCTGCTCAGATCCAGGCCTGTGGTTTCCTTTCCGTACTTTCGGTAATAGTGGTTGGACGGATTCGGGATCTGCTCCCGCTCCAACTGCTTCCCGATCTGCATCGGGCCGCTTCCGGTTACGCAGAGGGCGAAGATCCGCTGGACGACCCACGCCGTCGTTGACTGCGATGAACCGGACGCCGTAGCTCGGGAAGATCAGCTCCGTGTACTGTCCCACCTGTAGATACTCTCTGCCGAGTCGGGACATGTCCTTGACGATGATGGCCTCCACCTGATCGGACTCCACCAGCTCCATGACCTCCTGCCAGCCGGGACGGTTGAAAGCTGACGTTAGATAGCATTACTCGCAGGAACACAGAAAAATCAATGTTTCCAGATGACAGACAAGCAGGTAATGTATCAAACAACAGAATACGGGCCCGCACAGCGGCGTTTCTTCACTCCCGACACGGGAGAAAAGGGACACCGCAAAACAAGCGCATCCTATGGCGTAGCCTTATAGACCACATCGTCTTTACCGAATCCCGCGAGCTGGATATATTTTTTAGGCTGTGATGTATTATTGCCGCAATCTCCGGCGGTATTGGCAGCACATATCATCAAGGGATAGATATCGGCGCACCTTCCGGCACGCTGATCCATGCTGCTGCAGACGGTACGGTAACGATCTCCGGATATAACTCTGCAATGGGTAACTATGTTGAGGTCGACCACGGCAACGGCGTCAAAACGCGATATGAGCACATGAGCAAGCGCCTATGCAGTGTCGGAGATGTCGTCACAGCAGGAGAGGTGCTTGGCCGCGTTGGGAGCGCCGGAACGACGCACGGCGGCAGCAGACACGATCTCGCAGCCACGATTATGACAGAGGACGATAAGACAGAAGGAAACACCGCAGGAAGCTCCTGCGGTGCGTACATAGGAATGCCCTGCAAGTTTGTGGCTTGCAGGGCATATTATAGCGCTAACCTCGTTTTATCCTTGCTCTATCATTTCTTGCAGCTCTGACCAGGCATGTATATGTATTACATC
>CAMZIO010000032.1 GCA_947307255.1 uncultured Clostridia bacterium
AGTTGCTACTATACTACGCTCTCCTCCCTTTGTCAAGCACTATTTTTCAGTTTTTCAAATTATTTTTTCCTTGAAAAGTACAGACAAAATTCGGCGTCCATGGTATAATAGTCATAATGCGGTATTATACCAAGATTGCAATATCTACACTATAACGGCGCTGCGCGCCTATGGCAAGAAATACGATATTGTAAAAAGGGAGGGAGATATGCAGTTTCGTCAGATCGACGCCACGTTTGGCAAGCTGGACCGCCGTGCGCTGCGCTTTGAGCCGGGGCTGAACGTGATCGAGGCGCCGAATGAATCCGGCAAGTCCACCCTCGCCGCTTTTTTGCGCGCCATGCTCTACGGCCTGCCCACGCGCGAGCGCGGCTCGCTTGCGGAGAAAAATCTCTATGCCCCCTGGTCGGGCGGGAAGATGCAGGGACGCCTGGCGCTGTGTGATACGGTCTTTGGCGACGTTACGCTTGAGCGCGACAGCCCGCGCGTCAACGCCCCCATGAGCCGATTTTCCGCCACTTACACCGGTACCGGCGAGGCGGTCGGCGCGCTGAACGCGGCCAACTGCGGTGAAACCCTGCTGGGCGTGCCGCGGGAGGTATACGAGCGCAGTGCGTTCATCCGCCAGAGCGGTCTGGCCATCGACCAGAACACCGAGCTGGAGCGCCGCATTGCCGCGCTGATTACCACTGGTGAAGAGGGCGCGTCCTATTCCGAGGCAAACGCTGCACTGAAAAAACAGCTCAATCTCCGCCGCTCCAACAGCCGCAACGGGCAAATCCCAGCGTTGGAACGGGAAATCGAGACGGCGCAGGCAGACCTGGCTGAGCTGCAGCGGCTTTTACGCGAGCGTACGGAGGCGGAAAACGAGTTGTCCGTCCTGCGCGATGAGGAAAAATCCGCCCGCGCCGAGCTGGAACGGCACGCGCTTGCCGACCGTCAGGCCCGCGCTGAGGAAAAAGCGGCGGCAAAGCGCGCGCGGGACGAGGCCGACGCCAAGGCGGAGGTCCTCTATCGCATGATCCGCGACGCCAGCACCCCCGCCCGCGAGGAGCTGGAGCAGCAGCGCGCCAAGCTGCGTGCGTTGGACGATTTGCAGGCACAGCAGCGCGCAGCCGCCGAGCAGCGCCGCACCGCCGAAGCAGCACTGCAGGACTTCACCAGCACGCCGGACGCCGCCGCTCGCGTCCCGTACACCCCCGTATATTATATTGGTGTCGCATTGTTCCTGTTATCCGGTTTCGTTCTGTTATGGCGTGGGCTGACGGTTCCCGCCGTTGTCTGCCTTTGCGCGTCCCTGCTGCCGCTGCTCCTGTACCTGCCTGCGCGCGCACGCGCGCAGCGTGCATCGCAGGAGAGCGCACATCGGCGCAGCGCGTTGGAGACCGCCGTACAGGAAGCTGCGGCGGCGAAGGCGGTTCTGGATGCCGCCTACGCCACGCAATCTGCCGCAATCCTCTCCCGCCTCGGCGCAGAGGATCTTTCCCATGCGAGCGCCTACCTCGACGAAGCCCTCGCCCGTTATCAGATGCTCGCCCAGTTCGAGCGGGAGGCGCAGGAGAAACAACTGCGCTATGAACTGCTGGCGCGTGAAACGGACGACGCCCCGCTCCCCAGCACTCCGGTCGTGCGGCCGGAACGGCCGGCGGCAGAGCTGCGCGACCTGCTCACCCGTCTCGCGCCACGGCGCGAGGAGCTGCAGCGGCGCATTGACTACCGCGACGGACGGATCCGCGCCATCGGCGAGGCAAGCGAGCTGATCGCCGCGCTGGACCGCAAGCGCGCGCTGCGCGACGAGCTGCAATCGGAATACGACAGCATCCAATTGGCCATGGTCGCGCTGGAGCGCGCGAATACCACGCTGCAAAACCGCTTCTCGCCAGAGCTGGGCGAGCGTGCGGCGGCCTACTTCGCCGCACTGACGGGCGGAAAATATGAAACCGTACTGCTCGACCGCACGTTTCGCGCGCTGACAGCCGAGCGCGGCGAGAGCGTAACGCACGACGCCGTCTATCTCAGTCAGGGGGCGTTTGACCAATTGTATCTTGCCGTGCGCCTTGCCATCTGCGACATGGTACTGCCGCGGGAGAAAAACGTCCCGCTGGTGCTGGACGACGCGCTGATCAACTTTGACGACGCGCGCTGCGCCAACGCGCTGGAGGTGCTGATGCGCATCGGGCAAAGCCGTCAGATCCTGTTGCTGACCTGTCAGCACCGCGAGGCCGCTCTTCTCGCCGGTCGCCCCGGCGTTCACTTCTTAACCCTGTAAAAACATATCATATATGAAAAAGGAGAATCCAAGCTATGAGCGAATGCAACAACAACTGCGCCTCCTGCAGCGAAAACTGCAGCGAGCGCACTGCACCGCAATCCTTCCGCAAGGAGCACCATCCCGACGCGGTCGTGCGCCGCGTCTACGGCGTCGTGTCCGGCAAGGGCGGCGTCGGTAAGAGCATGGTTACCAGCCAGCTCGCCGTTCTGCTCCGTCGGCAGGGCTACACCGTCGGCATTATGGATGCGGACGTAACCGGGCCTTCGATCCCGCAGGCGTTCGGCATCCACGAAAAAGCTCTCGGCACCGAGAATGCGCTGCTGCCCTGCACCAGTGCAGGCGGCGTACAGGTCATGTCCATCAACGTGCTGCTCGACGACGAGACCGATCCCGTCATCTGGCGCGGTCCCGTCATCGGCGGGGTCGTCCAGCAGTTCTGGACGGACGTCATCTGGGACGTCGACTTCCTGCTCGTCGATATGCCTCCGGGAACCGGCGACGTGTCGCTCAACGTGTTCCAGCAGCTCCCGCTTGACGGCATCATCGTCGTTACCTCGCCGCAGGATCTGGTCGGCATGGTCGTAGAGAAGGCGGTCAAGATGGCAGAAAAGATGAACGTGCCCATCGTCGGTCTCGTGGAGAACATGAGCTACGTCGCGTGTCCCGACTGCGGCAAGAAGATTTATCTCTTCGGCGAGGGCAAGACCGAGGCGGCCGCAAAGCGCCACGGCCTGCCGGTGCTCGCGCATATGCCCATCGACCCGGCGCTTGCCCGGCTCGTGGACGAGGGCAGGATCGAGCAGATGGAAAGCGACACGCTCGCGCCGGTCGTCGAAGTGCTGCTGTCGAAATAACGTGGAAACCGGACGTATGAAGCTCCTTGAGACGCAGCGGCTGGTCCTGCGCCCGTTTCGCGCCGGGGATGGTGCGGCGATGTTTCGCAACTGGGCCGGTGATCCCGCGGTAACCCAATTCCTCACCTGGCCGGTGCACGAGAGCGCCGAGGCGTCCGAGCAGCTCGTTCTCCACTGGGCGGAGGAAAGCAAGCGTCCGTCGTTCTACCAGTGGGCAATCGAGCTGCGCGCCATCGGCGAGCCTATCGGCAGCATCAGCGTCGTCCGGCAGGATGCGGTTGTCGGCGAGGCGGAGATCGGCTACTGCATCGGCAGGCGCTGGTGGGGCCAGGGGCTTACGGCCGAGGCGCTGCGCGCGGTCGTGCGCTTTCTGATCACCGAGGTCGGCGTGAACCGCGTCTGCGCCCGGCACGATGTCAGCAACCCGAATTCAGGCCGCGTGATGGAAAAGGCCGGCATGACGAAGGAAGGCGTGCTCCGCGCCGCCGGGCGCAACAATCGGGGCGTCGTGGACATGGCGGTATATTCCATCCTTGCCGGTGAATACCCGTAAGCGGACGCAGCTTTTTAAAAAGTGGGCCGTTTTCGGCTTCTGCAAGGCCGTTTTTTGTTTTGACTATTCCATTTTTGGCTGAAGCATGCTATCATGCAAGCAGCTCATCGAAGGGAAGGTGTGCATATGGCAAAAAAATCAACGAGCGATACCTGCTGTCTGACGCTGCCCCTTTTGACAGAGAAGTGGCAAAGCGACCGACTGGAAAAGCGGTTTGAGATTGCCCGGCAAATCTACAACACGCTGCTGAACTACGAACTCAAAAAGCTCCGCCGTTTGGAGCAGAGCGCAGAATATATTGCCATTCAAACCGAACTCCAGAAATTGTATGAAGCAGACAAGATAGACAAAGCCGCTTTGAAACCACTCTATCAGCAGCGCGAAACCCTCCGCAAGAGCGTCGGCTTTACGGAATACGACTTCAAAACGGATATCAAAGACTTTTACAAGCACTTTAATGATAACATCGGGTCGAGCGTAGCTGTCCATGTAATTGCATCCCAAGTCTGGCAAGCATTTGACCGATTGTTTTATGGGAACGGGAAAACGGTTCATTTCAAGCGGCGAGGCGACATTCAATCGCTTCGAGGCTACTCCGTCGCCGGAAAGAGCGGCGGTGTGGAGATCATCTTTCGCGGCTCATATATTGCGTGGAAAGGACTGAAACTGCCACTCAAGCTGGATAAGAATAACGCCTACGAACAGGAAATGCTGCAAAAGCGTGTGAAATACTGCCGCATCGTCAAAAAGGAAGGAAAGCATAAACCCCACTGGTACGTCCAGTTAATGCTGGAGGGCAAGCCCGTCCTGAAGTGCGACAAGGACACCGGGGAACTCCGACACCCGGTTGGAAACGGCGCAGTCGGCATCGACATTGGCCCGCAGACCATCGCGTATGCGGCAGAAGCGGAAGTGGCGCTGAAAGAGCTTGCGGACGGCGTTAAGAACATCGAGCATGAAAAGCGTCTGCTCCAGCGAAAGCTCGACCGAAGCAGGCGCTCCACAAATCCGGACAACTTTGCGGCGGACGGAACGGTCAGGCGAGGCGTCAAGCTGAACTGGAAAAAGTCAAAGCGGTATATCTGCTTGCAGCATGAGCTGGCTCATTTGCAGCGGCAGCAGGCGGAACTCCGAAAGCGGCAGCACACGGAGCTTGTCAATCATCTGCTCTCGCTCGGCGACCGTTTTTATGTGGAGGATATGGAATGGCCTGCGCTCACGCACCGGGCAAAGGAAACGGCGATCAGCGAGAAAACGGGAAGATACAAACGAAAAAAGCGTTTCGGAAAATCCGTTGGGAACAAAGCGCCCGCCATGCTGATCGACATTTTGGATCAAAAACTAAAATCACGCGGGTTGGACGGCGTCATTAAGGTGAAGACCACCGTCCGGGCAAGCCAATTCAACCACATGACGGGCGAATACCAGAAAAAATCGCTCGGACAGCGGTGGAACGATATGCCGGACGGCAAGCGCATCCAGAGAGATTTGTATTCTGCGTTTTTGCTCCAGCACATGAACGCCGCGCAGGACGGATTTAACGTTGCGGCGCTGAATCGCGATTATGAAAATTTTGTTGCTCTGCATGACCAAGTGATCGAAAAACTACGAACCGCGCCAAAGACATTATCCAGTATGGGAATCGTGCGAACCGCAAGCTAACATGAAAAAACAGGGGTGTTCGTACCCCGCAAACCGGTCGATTGCCCGTCCGGGGCTGTCGCCAATGGCGCCATAGGGCGCTTTGACAGCAGAAGAGCAAGGGAACATAGTCAGCGCAGGCGCAAGCCTGAAAAGCTATCTACCTGCTCACGGCGCCATGCACAATGATTGCGTCTTCGTTTGGGCATTTTTGCCGACGCAACCCGCGCGCAGCGCGCCGAGGCAAAGTTTTAACAACATTAACGTAATTGTTGTAAACGCCGACGCAACCCGCGCGCAGCGCGCCGAGGCAAAGTTGTTGCCCTCATTTTACCACGCCCGCGCTGCCGGACGCAACCAGCGCGCAGCGCGCCGAGGCAAAGCTCTCGTTTTGCACATTGGAGCTTGCTGGCAACGACGCAACCCGCGCGCAGCGCGCCGAAACTCAGTAATTGAAAAGTACCCGCCTGCGCTGATGCGCGGCGGGTACTTTTTCGTGTGTTAAAGTCCCCGGCGTAATGCCGCTGCGCCGGGAAGCACGGCCGTTTTTACGGCTTATTCCGCTTGGGTGAACACCTCGTTGAACGCCTCGGCGCTCATTGTTTCGTTCTCAAGCAGGTATTCCGCCACGGTGATCAAATGCGCACGCTCCTGCGTGAGAATCTCCTCGCAGCGATGATAGGCCTCGTCGATGATCCGCTTGACCTCCTCGTCGATCTGGGCGGCCACCCGTTCGGAATACGGCTTTGTCTGCGCCATCGTCTTGCCGATGAAGATTTCGTCGTGTCCGCTTTCAAAGGAAACGCTGCCCAGCTTTTCGCTCATACCGTAGACCGTAACCATCCGGCGCGCGATCTGGCTGGCGCGCTGAATATCGTTGGACGCGCCGGTGGAAATATCGCCCAGAAACAGCTTCTCGGCCACGCGCCCGCCAAGGAGCGAGACGATCTGCTCCTCCATATAGCGCTTGGACTGGTAGGTGCGATCCTCCTCCGGCAGCGCGATCGTCATCCCGCCGGCGCTGCCGCGCGGGATGATCGTGATCTGGTGCACGGGATCGTGCGTGGGCAGCGCGTGCATCACCACGGCGTGCCCCGCCTCGTGATAGGCGGTGAGCTTGCGCTCCTGCTCGGAGACGACCCGGCTCTTCTTTTCCGGGCCTGCGATCACCTTGATCTCCGCCTCGGCAAAGTCTGCGCGGCTGACCATACGCTCGCCGCGGCGGGCGGCCAGCAGCGCCGCCTCGTTGGCCAGGTTCTCAAGGTCCGCTCCCGTGAAACCCGGTGTGCCCCGGGCCACCTCGCCCAGGTCCACGTCCTCGGCGAGCGGTTTGTTTGCCGTGTGAATCTTCAAAATTTCCTCGCGCCCGCGAATATCGGGCAGGCCGACGTAGATCTGGCGGTCAAAACGTCCCGGACGCAGCAGCGCGGGATCCAGAATGTCCGCCCGGTTGGTGGCCGCCATGACGACCACGCCCTCGTTGGTGCCGAAGCCGTCCATTTCCACGAGCAGCTGGTTGAGCGTCTGCTCACGCTCGTCGTGCCCGCCGCCGAGTCCCGTACCGCGCTGGCGACCCACGGCGTCGATCTCGTCGATAAACACGATCGCCGGAGCAGCCTTTTTCGCCTGTTCAAACAGGTCGCGCACGCGGGACGCGCCCACGCCCACGTACATCTCCACGAAATCGGACCCGGAGATGGACAGGAACTGCACCTCCGCCTCCCCGGCCACCGCGCGGGCCAGCAGCGTTTTGCCCGTACCCGGAGGCCCGACGAGCAGCACACCCTTGGGGATGCGCGCGCCGAGGTCGATAAACTTCTTCGGATCGCGCAGGAATTCCACGATCTCCGCAAGCTCCTCCTTCTCCTCGTCCGCACCCGCCACGTCGGCAAAAGTGGTGGGGCGTTTGTTGTCCTGCCCGCTTTTTACGGAGGCGGTGCCGAACCGGTTCATCCGATCGCCGCCCCCGCCGACGGCGCGCATGGACAGCAGATACCCGATGCCGACCACCCCGACGATCGCAATCACGTAGGGCAGGATGATTTGGGCATAGTTGGGCGTATGGTCGGCGTGATAGTCGTAGTCCTCCAAAATCCCCGCCGCCTTCTGCTCCACGACCAGGTCGTTGAAATCGTCATAAAACAGCTCGAAGTCGTAAAGGTCCTTTTTCAGCTCCGTCTTGCCGTTTACCTCCTCGCGCAGCCGGAGCGTCAGCATGGTGTCCTCTACGGTGAAGGACTTCACCTTCTGCTGTTCAAACAGCGCCCGGATCTCCGCGTAGGAGATCGGCTCCGTCTTTGGGCGGGCAAAATAACCCACCAGGCTCAAAATTGCCATCAGCAGCAAAAAATAGGTAAATATATTGGGTCGTCTTCTCTGTTCCAAGCTCGGTTCCCCTCTCTGCGATAGTATCCGGACGCGCCGAAGCCGTCCGCGTGCCGTCCCGGCCGCAGCTCAGTCCGCCCGTTTGGTATAAACCTCCGGCTTGAGCACGCCGATATAGGGCAGATTGCGGTACTGCTGGGCATAGTCCAGCCCATAGCCCACAACGAACTCGTCCGGCACCACAAAGCCCGCATAGTCCGCGGTAATCGCCTTGGCACGGCGGGAAGGCTTATCGAGCAGCGTTACGATCGTAACGCTCTTCGCGCCCTTGGTCATAAAATAGTTTTTGAGGAAAAACAGCGTATTGCCGGAGTCCAGAATATCCTCGATCACAACGATCTCGCGGCCGGTAATATCCTGCTGCAAATCGTGCAGGATCTGCACCACGCCGCTGCTTTTCGTGCCGTTCTGATACGATGAAACGGCGATGAACTCCAGATCGCTTTTGACCTGGCAGGCGCGGATGATATCCGCCATGAAAATAAAGCTGCCCTTGAGCACGCCCAAAAACAGCGGATTTCTTCCCTGGAACGCCTCATACAGCGCGTCGCCCAGCTCCTGTACGCGCGCCCGGATCTGTTCGGGCGTATAGAGCACCTTTAAAATATCCTGATCCATCATGCTGTTAGCCATAGCTTTTCCCTCTCCTGTCGTTTTATCATTGGTTTTTGCAAATAAAAAGATACGTTGCTTCCTGCTCCGGCCGCGCGGCAAACTCCTCCGCCGCACCCAGCCCGAACACCGCCGCCACACGCCCGTCCGCGCGCAGCACCGGCAACGTGTCCCGCTCGTGCGGAGCGACGCCGCGTTCGGCCGCAAGTCGCTTCAGGCTGCGCGGCGTTGTCGCGCCCTCCGGCACCATATACTCCCCCGCTCGCCACGGGCCCACGGTCAGCGCGCACGCCGCGATATCCCGCCGCAGGCGATACGCCCCCGGCGCTTCCGTCTCGCTCAGGCGGATCGAATACGCTCCCCAATGCAGTGTCTGCCCAACGGTCAGCGCCGCAGCCGGCGGCGCCTGCCGGCGCAGCGTCAGCGTCAGCGCGCCATGCGCGCGCAGCGCCGTTACGCCGCCGGGCAAATCCAACTGCGTGCGATCCGGCCCCATCGCCAACGTCTCCAACGTCGCGTAGTGTCGGGCGGTAAAGTCCTTCTTCCCCGCGCCCAGCGCGTCGAGCATCCGCCGCAGCACGCGCACGCGCAGCGCCTCCGGGCAGCGCGCAAGCGCCGCCGCGTCCAGTCTCACCGCATCCGGTTCGCGCTGCAGCTCCTGCAAATACCCATCCGCCAGCTCGTCAAGGAAGGCGTTCTCCCGCCGCGTGCGCAGCGCCGTCTCGCTCATATGCGCCACGGCCGCTGCGTTGACCTGCGTAAGGAGGGGCAGTACCTCGTGGCGGATAAAATTTCTCGTATACGCGACGTCGCCGTTGCTCTCATCCGTGCGATAGGGGACGCCATGCACGCGTGCATACGCCGCGATCTCCTCCGGCAGCGCGATCAACATCGGACGGATCAATCGTCCGCGCCGCGGTGCAATCCCGCCCAGGCCGTCCGTCCCGCTTCCGCGGGCAAGGTTAAATAAAACCGTTTCGGCGTTGTCGCGGGCATGGTGCGCCGTTGCAATGCGCTTAGCTCCGATCTCGTTCGCCGTTTGCTCCAAAAAGGCGTAGCGCGCGCTGCGCCCCGCCTCCTCCACGCTCCAACCCCGCTGCGCCGCCAGGGCGGCCACGTCCGTGCCGCCGACGTAGCAGGCAATCCCCTGCCCGGCGCACCACGCACGAACGAAGCGCTCGTCCTCGTCCGCCGCCGTTCCGCGGAGCCGATGGTTGAAGTGCGCCGCCGCAACCGACACGCCGGAGGCGTGGAGATAGTGCAGCAGGCACATGGAATCCATCCCGCCGGACACGGCCACGAGCACGCGCCCGTCCTCCGGCGGCAGCATATCGTACTGCCGCAGCAGCGTTTCCACCGCGGCGATCATTCGTCCTCCTGATAGCGCCGGTCCAGCGTGGAGAAGGTCGTATATTGGGGCGACCAGCTCAGTTCGACCTTGCCGGTTTCGCCGTGGCGATTCTTGGCGATGATGCACTCGGCAATATTGTGTTTTTCGGAATCCTCGTGATAGTAGTCGTCGCGGTAGAGGAACATGACGATATCGGCATCCTGCTCGATGGCGCCAGACTCGCGCAGATCGGAGAGCATAGGACGTTTATCCTCGCGCTTTTCGTTGGCGCGGGAAAGCTGGCTGAGGCACACGACCGGCACCTGCAGCTCTTTCGCCATGATTTTAAGCATACGCGACATATCGCTCACCGCCTGCTGGCGGCTCTCGCCGCTGTATCCGGCGTTCCCGCCGGCAGAGGTCATCAGCTGCAAGTAGTCCACCACGACCAGACCCAGGTTGTCGATCCGGCGGCACTTGGCGTTCATATCCGCCACGGTCAGCAGCGGATTGTCGTCGATGCGGATATCCACCTGTGAGAGGATGCTGGCGGCATTGGCGATGCTCACCCAGTCCGCCTCGCGCAGGTTGCCGGTGATCAGGCGCTGGTTTTCCACCGTGGCCTGGTTGGCAAGGATGCGCGTTACCAGCTGTTCCCGCGACATCTCCAACGAGAAGATCGCCACGGCCTTGCCGCTGGACTTTGCCACGTTCAGCGCGATATTGAGCGCCATACTGGTCTTTCCCATGCCGGGGCGCGCCGCCAGCAGAACCAGATCCGACCGGTT
Source organism: uncultured Clostridia bacterium (assembly GCA_947307255.1). GTDB lineage: Bacteria > Bacillota > Clostridia > Oscillospirales > Oscillospiraceae > Hominicoprocola. Next base: position 10,436 of record CAMZIO010000032.1, read on the forward strand.
GAGGCCGGAGGTCTTGTCGTCGATCACGCCGAAGCCCGTGGAGAGCCCCGGCAGCGTCTTGCCGCCGTTGGCGGAAAGCTCCGAAAGGTGGTCCAGCACTCCTTGCAGCACCACGCCGATGGGAACCATATTCTGCGCGCTTCGTCCCCGGCGCACGGCGTAGATCTTCTGCTCGGCGGATTCCAGCACGTCCGCCGCGCTGCCCGCCCCCTCCTGTACGAGGGCGGTAATCTCCCCCGCCGCCGTCGCCACGGCGCGCAGCAGCGCCTTATCCCGCACGATGTTCACGTATTCCATCACGTTGGCGGAGGTCGGCGTTACGTCCATCAGCTCTACCAGATAGCTGCGCGTGGTGTCGCGCTCGTAGGTGCCGGCCTTCTCCATCTCGCCCGCCACGGTTACGCCGTCGATCGGCTTGGAGTAGACGAACATGGAATAGATCGTTTCAAAGATTTCGCGGTTTTGCCGCAGGTAAAAATCGTCGGGGCGCAGCTTTTCCATCACGTCCTTGACGCACTCGGCGTCGATAAGCATGGAGCCGAGCACCGCCTGCTCCGCCTCCATCGAATGCGGCATCTGCCGGTAAAGCAATTCATCCATAGCGATCGTTCACTTTCCCAAGAATTGCCGCGCGAAGGTTTTAACCCTCCTCCGCAACGGTAACGGTGAACTTTGCGCTCACCTCGTATCCCAGCTTTGCGCGCACCTCGTGCGTGCCGAAGGTCTTGATCGGCTCGTCGAGCACGATCTTCTGCTTGGCAACGTCCAGCGCAAGCTGGTTTTTCAGCGCCTCGGAAATCTCCTTGCCGGTGATCGCGCCGAAGAGCTTGCCGCTCTCGCCGCCCTTGGCGGTGAGCTTCACGTCGCAGTTGCGCAGCTTATCCGCCGTCGCCACGGCGGCGGCGCGGGCGGCAGCCTCCTCCGCACGGCGCGCCTTCTCCTTGAGATTCATCGTATTGATCGCATCCGTCGTCGCCAGGACCGCCAGCTTGCGCGGCAGCAGGAAATTGCGGGCATAGCCCTCTGCCACCTCGATCATCTGCCCCTTCTTGCCCTGTCCTCTCACGTCCTGCTGTAAAATCACTTTCATAGCGTTATCCTCCTTACACGGTTAGTTCTCCAGGTATTCTTCAATGGCGGCGGTCAGCCGCTCATACACGGCGTCCACCGTCGTATCCGGCACCTGTCCGCCGGCGGTGGTGGAATTCCCGCCGCCGCCCAGCTTTTCCATAATAAGCTGCACGTTGATCTCGCCGAGCGAGCGTGCCGAAAGGTTTACGCCCGTTCCCTTTTTGAACAGCACGAACGACGCGCGCACGCCCCGCAGCGTCAGCAGCTCGTCCGCCGCCTTTGCCGCCGTCACCCGGTCGATCTCCTCCTCCACCGCGGCGATGGCGATATCGTCGCGGAACAGCTCGGCGTGGCGAATGATATGATAGCGCTCCAGCATACCGTTCAGGTCGCTCTGGAACAGGCGCTGGACGTCTGCGGTGTCCGCCCCGGCACGGCGCAGAAACGCCGCCGCCTCAAACGTGCGCCCGCCGGTGCGCATGGTAAAGTTCTTCGTGTCCAGCACGATGCCGGAGAGCAGCGCCTCCGCCTCAGCCCGCAGCAGATTGCTCGGCTCGACAAGGTACTGCAGCAGCTCCGTTACCAGCTCGGAGGCAGAGGAGGCGTACGGCTCGTGGAAGTTCAGCGCCGCGTTTTCAATGTAGCTGGCGGCACGGCGGTGGTGGTCGATGACCGCCACGCGGTTGCAGGTGTCGAGCAGCTGCTGCGACTCCACAAAATCCGGGCGGTTGGTGTCCACCACCACGAGCAGCGCGCCCGCCTGCGCCATAATGAACGCGTCGTTTCCGCTGATGAAGGTGTCGGCATATTCCGGCAGGGCGCTTAGCCGCTGCAGGATCGCGCCGGAGGTGTTGTCCTCCATGTCAATCACGATCTGCGCCTTTTTCCCACGCTTGCGCGCGATACAGCAGATGCCCGCCGCCGCGCCCACCGCGTCCATATCCGCGTGCTTATGTCCCATGACGAACACCTGGCTTGCGTCTGCAATCAGCTCGCCAAGCGCGTTTGCCATGACGCGGGATTTGACCTTTGTGCGCTTTTCGGACGCCTTGTTCCGCCCGCCGTAAAACTCAAAGTCCAGGCGGTTTCGCACCACGGCCTGGTCGCCGCCGCGCGAGAGCGCCATTTCGATTGAAAGCATCGCATACTGATACAACGTCTCATAATCGTCGGCGTCCTTGCCGATACCGATGGAAAGCGTCGCCGCCACGCCGTCCTCCGTTACGACGCCGCGCACCGCGTCCAGCACAGAGAACTTCCCGGCCGTAAGCTTGCGATAATCCTCCTCCGTCAGCACCAGCAGATAGCGGTTGCGGTCGTATCGGCGCAGCAGGCCCGTCGTTCCCTCGACCCAGCCGTTGAGCTTTTCGTCAATCTTGGCCAGCACCGCGGAGCGGGACGCCTCCGTTCCCGCCTTCACCAACTCCTCATAGTTGTCCAGCATGACGATGCCGACAACAGGCCGGCGGTTGCTGTTTTCCGTGCGCAGCGCGTCCGTCTCCGTTACGTCCGTCCAATACGTCGTCGCCAAAAAGCCCGTGCGCTGGGCGCCGCTCGGGTGGCTGAGGCTGCCGTACACGCGGAAATGCCGGTCGTTCATCACCACCGTCTCCGGGCACTCCGCCTTGCCGTCCAGCAGCCAGCGGGTCGGAAAATCGGGAAGCACGTCGCCCACGCGCTTTTCAAAAAGGTTCTCCCGGATACCGGTGGATTGCAGGAAGCTGTCGTTGCTCCAGAGAATCTCCTGCGTGTCCGGGCGAAAGACCATCATGGCAAACGGCGCGCTGAGCATAGACACCCTATCCGCCGTGGTCATATCGTCGGTCATGTCGTCAATATAGCGCCGGATCTCCTCGCGGCGTTTCTTGGCGTTGCTGCGGAAATAGACGCTCAGCAGCAAGATGACCGCCCCCTCGGCCACGCCCAGCGGAACGCTGACGAAGGCGGTGATGATCGCAAACAGCGCCGCGCAGAAAAAGTACACCAGCACGCCCTGGTCCTTCAGCCTCGTCATTTTCTTGTTCACAGTATCACTCTCCCTTGCGCGATGGCTTTCAGCTATACCGATAGATATGATATTATAGCACGCAAATCCCGCTTCGTACAGAGCGAATCCAAAATTTTTGCAGATTTGAAAAAAATGGTATACATTTATGCAAAAGCGTGGTATACTACACTGTGTATTGTGTTCCGCTGCGGAACACGCCCTTGATTTGACCGCGCAAGCGCGATCTGATAGATACAAGTCCATACGTTGAATTCAGGACGCCGCAGGGTGCGACCCGTTCCGCGAAGCAGGGCGAAACGGAGAGCACGGACGTCTCTGCTTTGTTGTGCGCAAGGCAGTGCGTGCGCCCGCCGTTCCGTCGTCTGGACCGTTATGATTCAAATTTTGAAATAGGAGTGAACTACCCATTGGCTGAACAGTTGAAAATCATCCCTCTCGGAGGGCTTAACGAAATCGGGAAGAACATGACCGTTTACGAATACGGCGGCGAGATCATCGTCGTGGACTGCGGCATGGCCTTCCCCGGCGACGATATGTACGGCATTGATCTGGTGATCCCGGACGTAAGCTATCTCGTCAAGCACAAAAACCGCATCCGCGGTCTTTTCATCACCCACGGGCACGAGGACCACATCGGTGCGATTCCCTACGTGCTCAAGCAGGTCAATATGCCCATCTACTGCACGCGCCTGACGGCGGGGCTCATCCGCCTCAAGCTGGAGGAGCACGGGCTGCTCAAAACCACCAGGATCGTTACCGTGGAGAGCGGCATGACGGTCAAGGCCGGCAAATTCAGCGTGGAGTTTATCCACGTCAACCATTCCATTGCCGACTCGGTCGCCTTCGCCGTGCACACGGCGCTGGGCACCGTGGTGCACACCGGCGACTTCAAGATTGACTCCACCCCCATCGACGGGGAGGTGATCGACCTGGCGCGCTTCGGTGAGCTGGGCAAAAACGGCGTGCTGGCGCTGCTGGCGGACTCCACCAACGTCGAGCGTCCGGGCTACACGATGAGCGAGCGCATGGTGGGCAAGACCTTCGAGCGGCTGTTTGCCGGCTGCAAGCAGCGCATCATCGTTACCACCTTCGCCTCCAACGTCCACCGCATCCAGCAGGTGATCGACGCGGCCGCCGCCTGTTCGCGCAAGGTCGCCGTTACGGGGCGCAGCATGGAAAACGTTACCAAGGTCGCAACCGACCTCGGCTACATGAAGCTGCCGAAAAACACGGTCGTGGACGTCAACAAGATCAAGTCCCTGCCGCTTGACAAGCAGGTCATCGTTACCACCGGCTCCCAGGGCGAGGAGATGAGCGCGCTCTACCGCATGGCGTTCTCCCAGCACAAGCAGATCGACCTCGGCCCCGGCGACCGCGTGATCATCTCGGCCTCTGCGATTCCCGGCAACGAAAACACCGTCTCCCGCGTCATCAACGAGCTGTTCCGCAAGGGCGTGGAGGTCATCTACGACCGCTCGGATATGCTTCACGTATCCGGCCACGCCTGTCAGGAGGAGCTGCGTATCATTCACGCGCTGGTGCGGCCGAAATACTTCATCCCGGTCCATGGCGAGCAGCGGATGCTGCAGCTGCACAAGGATTTGGCGATGTCCATGGGGATGGCGCGCAGCCACATCGTCATCTGTGAAAACGGCGACGCGGTGGAAATCGGCGCGCGCTCGATGAAGGTCGTGCCGGGCGTGGCCAACGCGGGCGAGGTGTTCGTGGACGGCTACGGCGTGGGCGACGTGGGCGCCGTCGTCCTGCGCGACCGCAAGCATCTGGCGGAAGACGGTATGCTCGTGGTCGTGCTGCCGATTTCCGCGCACAACGGCGACCTGCTTGCCGAGCCGGAGATCGTTACCCGCGGCTTTATCTACGTCAAGGAGTCTGAAGAGCTGATGCAGGAGCTGAAAAACATCGTCATGGCCACGGCAGAGGGCGTGCGCGCCAAGCGCAGAAGCGACATTTCGGAGCTGCGCGGCGCGATCAAAAACGCCGTAAGCAGCTATCTGTTCAAAACCACCAAGCGCAGCCCCATGGTCATCCCGGTCGTTACGCGGCTGTAAGGCGGCGCGCCCGGTGCGGCAGAAGGGATTCGGACGTCTTTTCCCCGCTGCCGACGCCATTTCACGAAAAGCATATAAAAAAGAAAGCGTGGTATCACGCTTTCTTTTTTATATCAAAACAGCGGCGGAGCTCGGCTCCGCCGCTTTGCTGTCAAAAATACCTCTGCGTAAAAAAGTATACTTTTTTACGCAGAGGGGGTCGGTTTGGAAAACGCGCGATTTTACCTTATATTTTAACGAAAGTATAGCAAATGGTTTGAAAAATTTCAAGATATTTTTGCGTAAAAAAGTATACTTTTTTACGCAGAAAGCGGCCGAAAAACCATTGAAAAATCAGGCAATTCCGCGGCGGGGAGGCCCGCTTGCGTTGATATAAATACGCCGCGCAGCGCGCGGCAAACGCGGTTCGGCGGGAAATTGGCGCCGAACCGGCGTGATTTCATCAAAAAAGAGGAGGATTTTTATGAAACACAAGAAGCTGTTATCCATGTTGCTGGCGCTGGTGATGGTGCT